>NZ_JBCLYA010000046.1:0-210498 GCF_039650795.1 Salmonella sp. K21076 | reverse complement strand
TTGCAGTTGCCAGACCGCAAGATGTTTTAACAAATCAAAAGGGGTTTTAATAACTGGCTTAAAGCTGAAAGCTTTCCGGAACCCCCAGCCTAGCTGGGGGTTTTCCATAGACAAAAAACCGTCTGTTATTAACAGACGGTTTCAGAGTATTGATAATGAAGAACGTGTTTTACCCGGTGGCGTTCCCCAGGCATAAACACCGCAGGCCCGAATAGCTTACACTATCGGGCCATTTACGATGGCCAGTTAACTGGCCTTGCAGGTGTGCTTACTTCTTTTTATGCGATTTTGGTGCGAATCAGATAATCAAAGGCGCTCAACGAGGCTTTCGCCCCTTCGCCTGTGGCGATGATAATCTGTTTGTAAGGAACGGTGGTGCAATCGCCTGCGGCGAAGACGCCCTTAACGCTGGTTTCACATTTGGCGTCAATAATGATCTCGCCCATGCGGTTACGCTCAAGCACGCCTTCCAGCCAGTGGGTATTCGGCAAAAGACCAATCTGCACAAAAATTCCTGCCAGCGCGACGCTATGAATATCGCCGCTGACACGGTCACGATACTCCAGTCCCACCACTTTCGAACCGTCGCCCTTCACTTCTGTCGTTTGCGCATTCAAAATGATATCGACATTTTTCAGGCTACGCACTTTGTCCTGTAGCACCTGATCCGCCTTCATCTCCGGCGCGAACTCCAGCAACGTAACATGTTCTACAATACCTGCCAGATCGATAGCCGCTTCGACGCCGGAGTTGCCGCCGCCGATGACCGCCACACGCTTGCCTTTAAATAACGGACCGTCGCAGTGCGGGCAATAGGTGACGCCTTTGGTGCGATACTGATCCTCGCCCGGCACATTCATATTGCGCCATTTCGCGCCGGTGGCGATGATGATACTGCGCGCTTTCAAGACTGCGCCGGACGCCGTTTCAATCTGATGCAGGCCGCCTTCTGTCGCTGCCGGAACCAGTTTACTTGCGCTCTGGCTGTCGATAACGTCAACGTCGTAATCGCTGACATGCGCTTTCAGCGCGCCCGCCAGTTTCTGGCCTTCGGTTTTCGGCACCGAGATATAGTTTTCGATATCCACGGTATCCAGCACCTGACCGCCGAAGCGCTCGCCCATCAGACCGGTACGGATGCCTTTGCGCGCCGAGTAGACCGCCGCCGCCGCGCCCGCCGGGCCGGAGCCGACAATCAGCACGTCATACGCATCGCGTTTGTTCAGCGCTTCCGCCGCACGTTTTTCTGCGCCAGTATCCACTTTAGCGACAATCTCGGTCAGAGTCATACGTCCCTGGCCGAACTCTTTACCGTTGACAAACACCGCCGGAACGCCCATCACGTTACGTTCGGTGATTTCGTTCTGGAAGGTGCCGCCATCAATTGCCGTATGTTTAATACGCGGGTTCAGCACCGCCATCAGGTTCAGCGCCTGCACTACGTCCGGGCAGTTATGGCAGGAGAGTGAATAATAAGTTTCGAATTCAAAATCGCCGTCAATATCGCGAATCTGCTCCAGCAGCGACTGCGCTTCTTTTGACGGATGACCGCCGGTCCACAGCAACGCCAAAACCAGCGAGGTAAATTCGTGGCCCAGCGGAGAACCGGCAAAGCGCGGCCCCTGCTGAGAGCCTGGATTCGTAATCAGGAAAGACGGCTTGCGCACCGGCAGAGTATTGTCTTCTTTAAATGTGACTTTGTCGGACAGCTCGGCGATTTCAGCCAGCAGTTCCTTGATTTCCGCCGATTTAGCGCTGTCATCCAGCGTGGCAATCAGCTCAACAGGTTTGGTCAGTTTCTCAAGGTAAGCCCTGAGCTGGGTTTTCATATTTGTGTCGAGCATTCTTCTTCCCTCTCTGAAAACATCATCATGCAAGCCGACTTCGCGGGACTGCATTAATGCAACTTGCGTCATGGTGCTGAAATGAAATGGGCGCGGATGCGCCCATGACTGAAACAATTTCCAAAGTATTTCACGTCAGAGTAAGGCGGCTAGCCTGAGAATCCCCGGGAGCTTACTGAAGTAAGTGACCGGGGTGAGCAGGCAACGCCAACGCAGCTATGGCGTGAAAGACGACGGAAATTTAGATTTTACCGACCAGGTCTAAGGATGGAGCCAGAGTCGCTTCACCTTCTTTCCATTTCGCCGGGCATACTTCGCCTGGGTGAGCGGCAACATACTGTGCTGCTTTAATTTTACGCAGCAGGTCAGACGCGTCACGGCCGATACCTTCAGCGGTAACTTCGATCGCCTGAATGATACCCTGCGGGTCAACAACAAAGGTCGCACGGTCTGCCAGGCCTTCATCTTCACGCATGTTGTCGAAGTTACGGGTCAGGGCGCCAGTCGGGTCGCCGATCATCGCATATTTGATTTTTGCGATAGTTTCAGAGCTGCTGTGCCATGCTTTGTGCGTAAAGTGAGTATCGGTTGAGACGGAATAAACGTCTACGCCCAGCTTCTGCAGTTCTTCGTAATGGTCGGCAACGTCACCCAGTTCAGTCGGGCAAACAAAGGTAAAATCGGCCGGGTAGAAGAAGAAGACGCTCCAGCGGCCTTCGGTATCTTTCTCGGTGACTTCAATGAATTCACCGTTTTTGAACGCCTGGTTTTTGAAAGGTTTGATTTTGGTGTTAATTAAGGACATCTATACTTCCTCCGTGTTTTCGTTGAGGAGTAAGTTAACGAAATTTTGCTGATTCGGCTAATGCGTTTCCATTATCAAATCAATAAGCGTTAACTAACAACCCGATTCGGGCGACATTGTGAACACTGCGCCCTGTCAGCCATCTAAAGTAAAAAGGCCGCCTGACAGGCGGCCCCATTACCTGAACTACCCGTAGGTAACTTCAGAGCCAGTACGACTCGTCTTGCAAATGGCAGGCGTATTGCCTGCCACTCGAAATCCATAGCGTATATGCTGGCTAAGTGTTGCGCTCTACATTACCTTAACAAAGGCTGTAACAGCGAAAAGGATTACATCACCCCAGCACAGAAAGGGCAATCCTGGCACGCCAGCTCTTACCTATGTCTGCGATAGGCATCATCATTAATACTCTTTTCGCTTTGATATTAAAAAGAAAAATATGATTAAACGTACATTGCTGCTTGCTATGCTGCCCATTCTCGCCCACGCGGAAGAACTGCCTGCGCTGGTTAAAGCCATTGAAAAACAGAGCATAACAATCCTGAAATCCTTCGAGGCGCCGGGGGGCATGAAGGGCTATCTCGGAAAGTATCAGGATATGGGCGTCACGATTTACCTGACGCCGGACGGTAAACACGCGATTTCCGGCTATATGTATAATGAAAAAGGTGAAAATCTTAGCAACGCCCTGATAGAAAAAGAGATCTATGCGCCAGCCGGACGTGAAATGTGGCAGAAAATGGAAAAAGCGTCATGGATACTCGACGGTAAAAAAGACGCGCCGGTGGTGCTGTATGTCTTTGCCGATCCTTTCTGCCCCTATTGTAAGCAGTTTTGGCAACAAGCTCGTCCGTGGGTCGAATCCGGCAAGGTACAATTACGCACATTACTGGTCGGCGTGATTAAACCGGAAAGCCCGGCCACAGCCGCAGCGATTTTAGCCGCGAAAAACCCGGCGAAAACCTGGCATGACTATGAAGCCTCCGCAGGAAAGATGAAGCTGGAGGTTCCTGCGTCCATCCCCCCGGCGCAGATGAAAGTCATTAATCAGAATCAGCAGTTAATGGACGATCTTGGCGCTAACGCGACGCCAGCAATTTATTACATGAATAAAGATAAGATTTTGCAACAGGTTGTTGGTTTACCGGAAAAAGCGCAACTGGACGCCATGATGGGGCAGCCTTAACGCAGAAATTAGCAAGGCAGAAGCTTAACCGTACCACGCCCGACAGCGCTACGTTTGTCGGGCCAACCACCTCCCGGTATTAACGCGACGCCAGACCAAAATGTCATCCGGCACAGCCTTTTTAGGCTAACGGCGTGATTATATCAGGGTACGTTATGTCCGCCTTTACCGTAATTATTTACTCGCTAAAATATTCATAACTGTGGTATTTTAGTTTAAATAAACTCTACATTAAGTTTAATAAACATAATTCTGGTAAATTATTGAGATTAAGTCATAATCATGGAAGATACCATGATAATGCCGGGAAGATACTATGGCTAACCTTTACGACCTTAAAAAATTTGATCTTAACCTGTTGGTTATATTTGAATGTATTTATCAACATTTAAGCATTAGCAAAGCAGCGGAAACACTCTATATTACACCTTCTGCCGTCAGTCAGTCATTGCAACGCCTGCGCACGCAATTCAATGATCCTCTATTTATTCGCTCAGGCAAAGGAATTACGCCTACCGTAACAGGCATTAATTTACATTATCATTTAGAAAATAACCTTAACAGCCTGGAACAAACTATTAATATAATGAATCAGTCCAGTCTGAAGAAAAAATTTATTATCTACAGCCCACAGCTGTTGATCACCCAATATGCGATGAAATTAGTTAAATATATCCGCAAAGATCCACAGGTTGAAATTGAACATCACGACATTTTGACCACTGACGAACTGCCTGAAGATCTGCTTGCCTACCGCAAAGCAGATGTTGTGGTTTCAATGGCCCCACTTAATAATCGTTCTATTGTTTGTACTCACTTTAATAGGCTAGAATGTATCCTGGTTTGCAGTGAAAATCATCCCCGACTAGGCGACACCGCCACTATCGATGAAATTCTACAAGAGTCATTTACGCAACTCGTCTCCCGGGCAACCGGTATGAAAGAGTATCATTCACTTATAGATGATGTGCTGGGGGAGAGAATAATTGGTTTAAGAAGCAAATCGGTGATGACTATCGCCAACTCCATCAGCTCCACGGAGCTTATTGGTTTTTTACCACAAACATTTGTTGACTATTACTCTTCCTCTATCAAACTTAAAAAAGTCGCCACACCTTTTACCATTGCTCCTATACAATTCTATCTTATGTACAATAGAGCTTCGCTGAATAATAGCGGATTTGCTGAGCTCATTGAGTACATCACAAAAAAGCGTTAATAAGGAGATCAGAGAACGAGTAATAATATAAATTAAGTGTATACATTCGTAGAATGTATTTACTTAGAGAATATAATAAGACATTGCAAGTTCATATAATCAGATTATCCTTTATGTTAATTATTGCGAATATATTGTAGTTAACACATTGGAGACTATCCAGAGATGTCGGTTTATAAAGTTCCGCTTGAGCAAAATGTTCTGGAAGCGGCTCAAGAGCGTATAACATGGCCCCTG
Organism: Salmonella sp. K21076; assembly: GCF_039650795.1. NCBI lineage: Bacteria > Pseudomonadati > Pseudomonadota > Gammaproteobacteria > Enterobacterales > Enterobacteriaceae > Salmonella > Salmonella sp. K21076. The sequence goes on along the minus strand of NZ_JBCLYA010000046.1, from coordinate 205,207 downwards.
GAAACTTTACCCCGGGTCTGCGTCTCATTTTCTGGTGGTAAAGATTCAGGACTTATGCTGCACCTGACGGCAACGTTGGCGCGCAAAATGAATAAAAAGATCCACGTTCTTTTCATTGACTGGGAAGCGCAATTCTCCTGTACTATCGCTTATATTGAATCGTTACGTGAATACTACGCGGACGTTATTGAGCGTTTTTATTGGGTCGCATTACCCTTAACCACACAAAATTCCCTTTCACAATACCAGCCGGAGTGGCAGTGTTGGCAGCCGGGAACCGACTGGGTACGACAACCGCCAGAAGATGCGATTACCGATCCGGCCTTTTTTTCCTTTTATCAACACGGCATGACTTTTGAACAGTTCGTTCGCGATTTTGCCGACTGGTTTTCAGAAAAGCGCCCTGCCGCTATGCTGGTCGGTATTCGTTCCGACGAATCCTATAACCGGTTTGTCGCTATCGCTAACTCGCATAAGCTGCGCTTTGCCGACGATAAGCCCTGGACCACGTTGGCCCCCAAGGGGCACACCTGGTATATCTACCCCATCTATGACTGGAAAACCGCAGATATCTGGACCTGGTTCGCCAAAACAGGTAAATCATGTAACCCCTTGTATAATTTGATGTATCAGGCTGGCGTACCGGTCCGTTACATGCGTATTTGCGAACCATTCGGCCCGGAACAACGGCAGGGGTTATGGCTGTATCATGTTATCGAACCTGAGCGCTGGGCGGCCATGTACGCCAGAGTCAGCGGCGTACTCAGCGGAGGAATATACGCCGGGCAGGACAGCCATTTTTACGGCCACCGGAAAATTTTAAAACCCGATCACCTTAACTGGGAGGAGTACGCGCTGCTCCTGCTACACAGTATGCCTGAAGTCACTGCCGAACATTACCGTAATAAAATCGCCGTTTATTTGCAGTGGTATAAGAAAAAAGGCATGAACACCATTCCACAGACGCAGCAGGGCGATATCGGATCGCGGGATATTCCGTCATGGCGACGGATCTGCAAAGTATTACTGAACAATGATTACTGGTGCCGGGCGCTGTCATTCAGTCCGACAAAACCTAAGAGTTACCAGCGTTATAACGAACGCATGAAAGCTAAACGCCAGGAATGGGGGATCTTATGCAACACCGACTCACAACCGAAATAACTCACTTTCTCTCTGGACTGCCTGAAGAGGAAAGGATCGCCGCCATTAATGAATTTAGAAGGGCGATACATAACGTTAGTCCTTTTCGCGATGAGCCAGTCGATTGTGTCCTGTGGGTGAAAAACGATCATATTTCGCCTAATGACTACAACCCGAATAACGTTGCGCCACCGGAGAAAAAATTGCTGCTTAAATCGATTGAAAAAGATGGCTTTACTCAGCCGATTGTGGTGGTAAAGGCCAATACGGAGGAATACGAGATTGTAGACGGCTTTCACCGTCATGAGTTGGGCAAAGGAAAAGCGGTCCTGAAAAGGCGCCTGAAAGGTTATCTGCCGGTAGCGTGTCTGGACAGAGAACGTCACGAACGGATGGCGGCAACCATCCGGCATAACCGCGCGCGCGGACGCCACCAGATCCACGCTATGTCCGAAATCGTACGCGAACTTTCTCAGCTAGGCTGGGACGAGAGCAAAATCGGACAGGAGTTAGGTATGGACGCCGATGAAGTCCTGCGCCTGAAACAGATCAACGGACTGCAGGAACTCTTTGCAGACCGTCGATTCTCCAGAGCGTGGACGGTTAAATAACTACAGTTTACACAGGCGCTCTGCGGCGGCCAGCAGCGTTGATTCCTGTTTAGCGAAACATAAACGTATAAGCTGATGCGGGAAAGGGGCGGCGCAAAAGACAGAGAGCGGAATAGCGGCGACACCGACTTCTTCGGTTAGCCACTGACAAAACTCAACGTCATTTAGCGTCGACACTGCGCTGTAATCGATTAACAAAAAATAGGTACCTTCACAGGGCAGCACTTTTAATCGGCTTTGCGCCAGCGCGTTAACCAGCACATCGCGTTTTTTCCGGTAAAAATCGGGTAACGCGCGATAGTGTTCCGGCGCGGCGCGCAGCATATCCGCCAGCGCCAGTTGCGCCGGCGTATTGACGCAAAACGTCAGGTACTGGTGAACTTTGCGTATTTCGGCGCTAATGGCCGCAGGCGCAACGCAGTAACCAATCTTCCATCCCGTCATATGAAAGGTTTTACCAAACGATGAAACGGCAACCGCCCGCTCTCGTAACTGAGGGTGCGCCAGTACGCTGGCATGACCTTCGGCGGCAAAACAAATATGCTCGTACACTTCATCGCTTAATACATAAATTTCCCGCTCGCCGATAGCCTGCCACAGCGCCTCGATATCCGCCTGACGCCAGACGGTAGCGGTGGGATTATGCGGCGTATTGAGGATCACCAGCCGCGTGCGCTCGCTAAGCAACGCCGAAAACGCCTGCCAGTCGACGCGAAAATGCGGCGGCGTAAGCGCTATGCGTTTTAACACGCCGCCGGAAAGCGCCACGGCCGGGGCATAGCTGTCGTAACTGGGATCGAAACAGATAACCTCATCCCCTGCCCGCACCAGCGCGGTAATCGCCGCATACAGCGCTTCTGTCGCGCCCGCCGTGACGGTGATATCACTTACGTCATCGGGTCGATAACCATATATTTCCGCCGTTTTATCGGCTATGGCCTCCCGCAGCGCCTGCGCGCCCGTCATCGGCGCATATTGATTCGCGCCCTGCGCGACATGATAAGCCAACCGCTCGTGCAAATAAGAAGGACCATCAAAATCAGGGAAGCCTTGCGATAAATTTATTGCCTGATGTTTCTGCGCCAGCGCGCTCATTTGCGTAAAAATCGTGGTGCCAAGATTGGGCAATTTGCTCTTTGGAATCAGTGGGTTATTTCTCATTATCTTCATACCCGCCAGTGATGTGGTTGTTGACACACTATCACAGGGTGTTAGTATTTGGCAATCAAGACGTTTAGATGTCTAAATATAATAACAGCGGTGAGAAGACCCTAAGGACAACACAACATGAACCACACTGAGATCCGCGTCGTTACCGGCCCGGCGAATTATTTTTCCCATGCAGGAAGCCTCGAAAGACTGACCGACTTTTTCACGCCGGAACAGCTTTCCCACGCTGTTTGGGTGTACGGCGAACGCGCGATTGCCGCCGCCCGGCCTTACCTGCCGGAAGCGTTTGAACGTGCTGGCGCAAAACATCTGCAGTTTACCGGCCATTGTAGCGAACGCCATGTTGCCCAACTGGCGCACGCCTGCAACGACGATCGTCAGGTGGTAATAGGCGTCGGCGGCGGCGCGCTGCTCGATACCGCCAAAGCGCACGCCCGCCGTCTGGCGCTGCCGTTTGTCGCTATCCCGACGATCGCGGCGACCTGCGCCGCCTGGACACCGCTTTCCGTCTGGTATAACGACGCGGGACAGGCGTTACAGTTCGAAATTTTTGATGATGCCAATTTTCTGGTGCTGGTCGAACCGCGCATTATTCTGCAGGCGCCCGATGACTATCTGTTAGCTGGCATTGGCGATACGCTGGCGAAATGGTATGAAGCCGTTGTGCTTGCGCCGCAGCCTGAAACGTTGCCATTGACCGTAAGGCTGGGCATTAACAGCGCGTGCGCTATTCGCGATCTCCTACTGACCAGCAGCGAACAAGCATTAGCGGATAAACAGCAGCGTCGGCTGACCCAGGCATTTTGCGACGTGGTGGATGCGATTATTGCTGGCGGCGGTATGGTCGGCGGCCTCGGGGAACGCTATACCCGTGTCGCCGCCGCCCATGCGGTACACAACGGTCTGACCGTCCTGCCGCAAACGGAAAAATTCCTGCACGGAACGAAAGTGGCTTATGGCATTCTGGTGCAAAGCGCGCTACTGGGACAAGATGACGTGCTGGCGCAATTGATTACAGCGTACCGGCGATTTCATCTGCCGACCCGGCTTAGCGAACTGGACGTGGATATTCATAACACCGCAGAGATCGATAGGGTCATCGCGCATACCCTGCGCCCGGTCGAATCTATCCACTATTTACCGGTGACGTTAACGCCAGACACCCTGCGTGCGGCGTTTGAAAAAGTTGAATTTTTCAGAATATAGCCTGGTGGCGTTGCGCTTGTCAGACCTGGCAACCATCAGCAGCAACGCGCGCCGCCTTTTCCACCATAGCGCGCATCCTGCCGCTCGCGGAAAAATTCTTCATAGGTCATCGGCGTCTGATCCGGATGCGTTATGCGCATATGTTCCACATAGTTGTCGTAGTCTGGCACGCCAATCATCATTTTTGCTGCCTGTCCCAGATATTTTCCGGCTTTCGAAAGCGTATCGAACATCGTTGTCACCTGTCATCCAAACGCCCTCTCCTTATTCTGGAGAGGGCTATTGATGAAAAAAGATTAGTGCGCGCCTTTCGCTTGCGTCACGATCTCATCCACATTTTCCGGCATCGGCTCATACGGCGTTTCATTCGCCGTCGGTTTATCAATCTTCAGAGCGGCCAGCGCCGTCTTAATAGAGAAGACCGCCAGCACCACGACCACCACCATAAAGAAGATGGTTAGCCCGGCATCCAGACGGTTATTGAATACCAACTGCGCGAGCTGCGATTCGGTGTACTGCGGCGGAATATTGCCGCTGTCGATCATCGCCTGGAATTTATTGGCAATGGCCAGGAAGCCGATTTTCGCATCCGGACTAAACGCTTTCTGCCAGCCCGCCGTCAGCGTACAAATCAGCAGCCAGGCCGTCGGCACCAGCGCGACCCACGCATAACGCTGACGCTTCATTTTGAAAAGTACCACGGCGCAAAGCATCAGCGCCATCCCCGCCAGCATCTGGTTGGCGATGCCAAACAGCGGCCACAGGGTGTTAATACCGCCCAACGGATCGACCACGCCCTGATGGAGGAAATACCCCCACGCCAGCACGCACAATGCCGTAGCAAGCAGGTTCGCTGGCAGCGAATCGGTACGTTTCAGCCCTGGCGACACTACGCCCAACAAATCCTGCAACATAAAGCGCGCCGCACGGGTACCCGCATCCACCGCCGTCAGAATAAACAGCGCTTCAAACAGAATGGCGAAGTGATACCAGAACGCCACATCCATCATGCCGCCCAACGCGCCATGTAAAATGTAGGCCATCCCTACCGCCAGCGTTGGCGCACCACCTGCGCGGGAGATAATGGATTGTTCGCCGACTTCATTGGCAATCTGGTGTAACGTATCCGGCGTGATAGCGAACCCCCAACTACTGACCACCTGCGCGGCAGAAGCTACGACATCCGCTGTCCCCGCTGGCGCCAGTACCGCCATCGGGCTATTCATCGCAAAGTAAACGCCCGGATCGATAATACAGGCGGAGACCAGCGCCATAATGGCGACGAAAGATTCCATTAACATCCCGCCGTAGCCGATAAAGCAGGCCTGGCCTTCGTTGGCCAACATCTTCGGCGTCGTGCCGGAGGAGATGAGCGCATGGAAACCGGATACCGCGCCGCAGGCGATGGTAATAAACAGGAACGGGAACAGGTCGCCCGTCCAGACGGGTCCGGTACCATCAACAAATTTGGTCAGCGCCGGCATGGTCAGCGTCGGACGCATAATCAGAATCCCGACTGCCAGACCGACAATCGTACCAATTTTCAGGAAGGTAGAGAGGTAATCACGCGGCGCGAGCAGCAGCCAGACCGGCAGTACCGCCGCGACAAAACCATAACCCACCAGCATCCAGGTAAGCTGCACGCCAGTAAAATCAAAGTACGGCGCCCAGGTTGGGCTTGCCGCCACCCATCCCCCGGAAATAATAGCGAAAATAAGAAATACCAGCCCAATGACCGACACCTCGCCGATGCGCCCCGGACGCAGATAACGCAGATAGATGCCCATAAAAATCGCCAGTGGAATAGTGAACGCGACAGTGTACGTTCCCCACGGGCTATGGGTCAGCGCTTTCACCACGATCATCGCCAGGACGGCCAGAATGATCACCATGATCATAAAGCAGGCTACCAGCACGATCACCCCTGCCGTCGCGCCCATCTCCTCTTTAACCAGCTCGCCAAGCGAACGCCCATCGCGCCGGGTCGAGACGAACAGCACCATAAAGTCCTGCACCGCTCCCGCCAGCACGACGCCCGCCAGCAGCCAGATCATCCCCGGCAGATAGCCCATCTGCGCCGCCAGTACCGGCCCGACCAGCGGACCTGCGCCAGCAATGGCCGCAAAATGGTGACCGAACAGCACTTTTTTATCGGTCGGGACATAATCCAGACCATCATTATGACGTACCGCGGGCGTCATACGCGTTGGGTCAACCGCCAGCACTTTTTTGGCGATATAGAGCCCATAAAAACGATACGCAATAAGATAGACACAGACCGACGCCACCACGATCCATAGCGCGTTGATCTGTTCCCCACGATTTAACGCAATATAGCCTAGGGCAAACGCACCCAATACTGAGAGCGCTGTCCAGACGAGGTATTTCCCTGATTTATTCATAGTTGTTGTCCGTTTGGGTGTTCCAGAGAGATGTTACATTTTGTTTCTATGACACCTTTACCGTAATTAACAACACAACAACATGATAAAACCGGATTGTTACCCATTTTTTACATTACAGTGTTAACCAGATCACTTCCTTTCTTCGTTAATGCTGCAATTGCATTTTACTTTGCCAGAACTATCCCATTACCGCCGTTCCCAGGCGACAAGTGCAGCAGCGCCTCCCCTGCTCGTCAAAGAGCGTAATTTCCCAGCTTTGATTCTGCCGCCCCAGATGCAGCGGCAGGCAAACGCCGCGTACTTTCCCCTGCGAGACGGCGCGGTGATGGGTGGCGTTTAACTCGGTCCCGACCACGCACTGCCCGTCGCGGGTCATCAGATAACCCGCCATTGATCCTAACGTCTCCGCCAGCGCTGCCGATGCGCCGCCATGTAGCAGACCAAACGGTTGATGAGTGCGGGCATCGACGGGCATTTCCGCCTCCAGCACGTCATCGCCCAGACGGGTGTAAACAATGCCCAGATGCGCCACCAGCGTGTTCTGACTGGTAGCATTCAATTCATCCAGCGTTAAATGCCGTTTCCAGATCATCGTCAGGCTCCCAATGTTGAACCGCCGTCCACCACGATATCCTGCAAGGTAATGTGGCTGGCCAGATCGGAGGCAAGAAACAAAATGGTATTGGCTATCTCCTGCGGACGGGCGATTTTACCGAGCGGTATGCCGAGCTTAAACTGTTCGCCGAAACCGCGAATGCGCTGCTGTTCGGCATCTTCACTCACCCATAACGTGCGCTGCATATCGGTGTCGGTCGAGCCCGGCGACACCACATTACAGCGTACCCCGCAGCCCGCCAGCTCCAGCCCTACGGTTAGCGCCAGGCTTTTCAGCGCCGCTTTAGAGGCGCCGTAAGCGCCCATACCGATACGCGGCGTATGCGCCGCATCTGAGGCTACGGTGACAATCGCCCCTCCCTGCTGACGGCGAAACTGCGCCATCGTCTGGGAAAACAGGTTAAATGCCCCGCCCACATTGACCGCAAATGTCTGCTGCCAGTCGTCGACGTTAAGCGCGTCGGTCGCTCCCATACGCAAAATACCGGCGGCGTTGACCAGCACATCCAGCCGCGGCGTTTTTTGCAACACACGCTGGCACACCTGCGCAACCTGTGCGGCATCCGCCACATCCATAACTTCGGTAGCAAAGGGATAATTCTCTTGCGTAAATTCGCGATCGAAGCCGATCACCCGCGCCCCGGCGTCGACAAACGCCAGCGCCGTCGCGTAACCGATCCCTTTCCCCGCCCCGGTCACCCATACCGTTTTGTCTGAAAAATCAAAGCTGGCCATTACTCTACCCCGCGAGAAAGCAGCGCCCACCAGGCGTCAATGGTCGGATTTTTCGCCAGCATCACGAAGTCGATATCGCCGTGTACTTTACGCCAGCGCGCCGCCAGCCCCATCATGCGTACTGAATCCAGGCCATAATCAATCAGGTTTTCATCATCCAGCGGCTCGTCGGTCTCATCCAGTAACGGCAGAATCAACGCCCGCAGCGCCGCTTTACTGGCAGGAATCGGCGTCGGCAGCAGCGACTCTGTCATGACGACGCGACCGGAACGCCCCGCCACATAGTTCAGCGCCATCAGATGCTCTTCCCGACTGAAATCCGCCAGCGCATCCGCCACCATAAACGGCTTAATGTCGCGCATAAACGCATCGGTAGCGGTGGTCATACAGCCAATATGTGCATATACGCCGGTAATGATGAGCTGATTGCGTCCGGTATCTTTTAACATCTGTTCCAGCGGCGAGCGGTGAAACGCGCTATAACGCCACTTCACCAGCACCGTATCCGCCTCATCCGGCGTTAAGGCTTCTACCACCTTCTGCTGTTCCGGAGAGCGCGTCAGTCCCGGTCCCCACATATCATTGAGTAACGCGCGATCTTCATCGCTTTGCTCTTTCGGCTGAGCGGTGTAATAAACCGGGATATGATGTTCCTTACAGTACTGGCGCAGAGCGGCGATATTGGCAATTACCTGGTCCATCATTGGGCAATTGCGGCCCCAAAAGCTGACAAAGTAATCCTGCATATCGTGGATGAGCAGCGCCGCGCGCTCCGGCTCAAATGCCCAGTTCACTTTGTTGGTCGGGATATCCAGTGCGGTGGGCAGCGCGTAAGACTGTAGTTTCGGGATTGCCATCTCTCTTTCTCCTTCAGAGCGGTGAACGTGACGCCAACCGCTGGCGTAATTGTTTTTTATCGACTTTACCAACCGGCGTCAGCGGCAGTGACGCAACGCACTCCACGCGATCCGGTAATTTAAATTCCGCCACGCCCTGCTCTCGCAGGAAACGGCGTACCTGTACCGCTCGCAGCGGCTCTTTTACCACCAGATATGCGCAACTTTTTTCCCCCAGCAGTTCATCTTCCATGCTGACCAGCGCCGCATGGATCACCGCCGGGTGGCGCAGTAACAGGTTTTCTATCTCTTCGGCGGCTATCTTCTCGCCGCCCCGGTTGATCTGATCTTTTTCACGCCCGTGAACGGTGATGTAGCCGTCTTGATCAATGGAGATCAGATCGCCGGAACAGTAAAAACCGTTGGCGTCAAAGGCGCTGACATTGTGTTGCGGACTGTTGAAATAGCCGCGAAAAGTATAGGGGCCGCGCGTCATCAGACGACCAATCTCGCCCGGCGGCAGTGGATTCCCGTCGGCATCCGCCACCCACACTTCGTCGTCCGGACACATGGGTCTTCCCTGGGTATTGATAATCCGTTCCGGGCTATCGTCCAGCCGGGTATAGTTCACTAACCCTTCCGCCATGCCGAAGACCTGCTGCAACTGACAGCCAATTTCAGCCGGAATACGGGCGGCCAGCGTCGCAGAAAGCCGCGCGCCGCCAACCTGCAATAACCTTAATGACGCCAGCGGCGCATTGCCGCCCCACTCCTGGATAGCCTGTAGCCATAGACTGACCGCGGGCGGCACCAGCGCCGTGGCATTAATCTGGTGTTTTTCGATCAGCGGGAAACAGAGCGTGGCGCCAGGATCGGTCGCCAGCACTACCGTTCCTTTGGCGAGAAAAACGCCCAGCGCGCCCGGCGAACTCATGGCGTAGTTATGCGCGGCGGGAATCGCGCACAGAAAACGCGTCTCCTCGTTGAAACCGCAAATCTCATTGCTGCGGCGCACGCTGTAGTAATAGTCGTTATGGGTACGGGGAATAAGCTTTGGCGTGCCGGTAGTACCGCCGGAAAGCTGAAAGTAGGCCACTTCGTCAGCAGGTGATGGCGTGGCGGTGAAACCTTCCGCCGCCTGCCGCATCGCCGCGTCCAGGCTGTGATCGCCGTCGTCGTTGCGCAATAACACCACCCGCGCAGAGCGGTGTTCAGCCACAAACCTGTTGAGAAAGTCCTCCCCGGCGAACAGCGTATGTTGGCGATCGGCAATCACCAGCGTCGGCGCGATCTGCATCGCATAGGCGTTAAGTTCGGTACGTTGATGGCTAAACAGCGCCAGAACGGGCGCTACGCCAAGCTTCAACAGGGCGAAAAAGGTGATATACAGTTCCGGTACATTCCCCAGTTGTACCAGAGCGGTTTCGCCAGGTTTGATGCCCTGACGGCGTAAACTGCAGGCCAGATTATCCGCGGCCTGGTTTAGCTGGCGATAGCTGAATGCGCGCTCGCCTTCAATGACCGCCGTCTTATCGCTGTCAGCGTGGCGGGTCAGAATATCGGTCAACGGCACGTCTTGCCAGTAGCCTTTTTCACGATAACGGCGGGCAAATTCATCCGGCCAACGGGTGAAAGGTATACGCATCATCGTTCCTTAATGCAGTCCAAAAACGTTCAACATCGTAGAGAGCTTGACGCCGGTTTCCCGCCACTCGCCGACTGGCGAAGAGGCAGGAACAATCCCGGCGCCGGCGAACAGGCGCACCTGATTACCGTGCAATTTCGCACAACGAATCGTCACTACCCACTCGCCGTTTCCTTCGGCATCGCACCAGCCGACAATGCCGCCAAACAGTTCACGATCGAACGGCTCCAGTTCAGCAATCAGCTTTTTCGCGACCTGATGGGGGAAACCGCTTAACGCAGGGGTCGGATGCAGCAGACAGGCCAGCGTAAGCGCGTTTTCTCCGGCGTTGGCCTTGCCCTCAAACGGCGTACCGAGATGCCATAGCGTCGGCGTGGTGATCAACTGCGGAGAGGAAGGTAATTGCAGTTCCGTGCTGCGATCGCGCAGGATCTGCTTCATCGCCTGCGTCACCAGCTCATGTTCATGGCGATCTTTTTGTGAAGCCAGCAGTCGGTTTCCCGCCTCGCGATCCAGAACGTCATCGGGCTGTCGGCGTGCCGAGCCTGCTAACGGCAGCGAACTAAACCGCTCGCCCTCCTTGCGTAGCAGCAATTCGGGGCTGGCGCCCAGCAGAACGCCGCCATCCGCCAGTGGCACATGGAAGTTGTAACTAACTGGATTCTGCGCAACCAGCCGCTCCAGCAATGCTCCGCTATCCACCGCCACATCAGTGGTGATATCTATCAGCCGGGAAAGCACCACTTTATCGACGTCTGGCGTGGCGGTCAGCATAGCCGCGCGTGCGACCATCGCTTCAAAAGCATCCTGCTCCGGAATCGCCTTTCGCGCCGTCACCGTCAGCGGCTGATGGTCAGTAAAATAACGCGCCGTGCGCTGCTTTTGCTGGCGGGAAAAGGACTGCCACGCCATCGGGATAAATAGCGACGACGGCTGACGGGTATCAAAGGGGATCGCCCCCACCAGGATAGGGTTGGCGATGCCCTGCGATTTGGCCTCGGCAAACTGCTGGCGCAATTTCTGCTGGAAAGGGCTATCCGGCGAATCTCCGGCAACCGCAGGCTCGGTATAACGGGCGAAGCACCCGGAAGTGGTAAAACTGCGATACGGCGACATGAAGAAAAAGCGATCGGGAGCAAGCGTTGCCATTGTCTCCTGAGCGTCCTCGGCCAGTGACATATCCATATCATCCTCCAATGATAAAGGCTTATATACACTTCATCTTTCAAGCTGCCTCTTTGTTGGCTGCGATCAGAAACCCCGGTCACACAGTTATCTATGCCCGCGGGGATTCTTCCCTTGCCGTCGCGATGCTTCTTGAATGATTTTGTGTATAATAATGATTATTATTTCTATTTTTAGTGCGCTAACCTAAGAGTAAAACGTCGCTCTGTCAACTCTGGTCATGAGTTAAATGGCACTAAGGCTTGCATCTCGCTGCCGCTGACATGAAAATGAGAAGCATTAACTTTATTAATAACAGGACGCTATTGTGAGACTCTCCGCCTTTTATCGTTGGCTGCTTTTAGTGGTTGGTTTATCAATTTCAGGAATATCCTTAGCCCAGGACGCCGGTTGGCCCCGGCAAATCCAGGACAGCCGAGGCGTTCATACTCTGGACCACAAACCCGCGCGTATCGTCTCTACCAGCGTGACGTTAACAGGCTCGCTGCTGGCGATTGATGCGCCCGTCGTCGCCAGCGGAGCCACTACGCCGAATAACCGTTTTGCCGACGATCAAGGGTTTATGCGCCAGTGGAGCGATGTAGCAAAGGCTCGCCATGTCGCCCGGCTGTACATCGGCGAACCGAATGCCGAAACGGTCGCCGCGCAAATGCCGGATCTCATTTTGATTAGCGCCACCGGCGGCGACTCCGCGCTGGCGCTTTACGATCAGCTCTCCGCCATCGCGCCGACACTCGTCATCAATTATGACGATAAAAGCTGGCAGAGTTTGCTCACGCAGCTTGGCGAGATCACCGGTCAGGAGAAACAGGCCGCCGCGCGAATAGCGGAATTTGAGGCGCAACTGACGACGGTTAAACAGCGAATCGCCCTGCCGCCGCAGCCGGTTAGCGCGCTGGTGTATACTCCTGCCGCGCATAGCGCCAATCTGTGGACGCCAGAATCAGCACAAGGCAAGCTATTGACGCAGTTAGGCTTTACGCTGGCGACATTGCCCCAAGGGCTGCAAACCAGCAAAAGCCAGGGTAAGCGCCACGATATCATTCAGCTTGGCGGTGAAAATCTGGCCGCCGGGTTAAACGGCGAATCTCTTTTCCTGTTTGCCGGCGACAACAACGATGTTGCGGCCCTTTACGCCAATCCGCTGCTGGCGCACCTGCCAGCGGTGCAAAATAAGCGCGTCTATGCCCTGGGTACGGAGACGTTCCGTCTGGATTATTACAGCGCAACGTTGCTGCTTAATCGACTGGCCGCCCTGTTTTAGCCTTATCGGAGTCTTATCCGACTGACCAGACAGATTTGGTCAGTCGGATAAACGCGTCTTCATCAGCCAGCATCGCTAACCGGCGGCGTCTGGCGAAAACGGCGTAGCTCGCCCAGCACTAACAGCAGCAGCAAACCGATAATCACCAGCCCGAATCCACTCACGCTCGCGGAAGCGACCGGCGTCATCATTGCGCCAAGACCGCCTAACAGCGCCGCGCCGATAGCGTCTCCCGTGACGTTTTGCGCGGTCCACAGGCCGTTCATTCGCCCCAGCATATTTTCCGGCGTCTGGGTTTGCAGCAGAGTGTATTGTAATAACGAACTGATGGCGCTAAGCCAGCCAAATAGCGCCAGACAGATAACACCAGCGATCCAGATCGGCATGATGGCGAACAGCCCCACCGCCAGAAAAGAACCGACTGTCGAAACCAGCATAATGAGCCCCGGACGAACGCTATGCGCCAGTTGTCCGCTGGTCAGCGCGCCAATGGCCGCCCCCAGCGGAATTGCCGCATACAGCAAACCGATTTGCGCCGCCGACATCTGCCAGCTCATCGCCAGCGCCGGATAGAGGACGCGTACCGCGCTTGCCATCGTCACCAGGCCGCCAAGCAGCGCAATACCGCCGATAAGCGGACTGGCGAGCAAAAAACGAAATGCCGCCAGTAACGCGATAAATGGATTTTCCCGCGGCTGCGGAGGAACAGGCAGTCGCGGCAGCGTCAGTAACGGCAATAGCGTAATAAACGTCCCGGCGGCCGCCAGCCCATAGTTCCAGGCTACGCCGCCGCTGGCAAGCAATATGCCCCCCAACATCGGCGAAATAACCGATCCCAGACGTACCGTCAGCATGGTAATCGCGCCGGCCTGCATCAGATTTTCTCTTCCGACCAGCGCTGGCGTCGCCGCCAGTAACGCGGTCACGCCCAGAGACGCGAAAAAGCCGTCCCACAGGCCAAGGAGATATATCGCCAGCAATGACGGTTCCGGCAGCAGCGCGTTCACGCACAGACCAATAAAGCCAATACCGCAAGTACCGCGCGCCAGCAGAATCACCTTTTTGCGTTCGTAGCGATCGGCCAGTACGCCGCCCACCATTAAGCCAATAAACATGGCGCCGCCGGTTAACGTTACCGACAGCCCTACCTGCCAGGTAGAGTGCGTCATCATTTGGATCTGTACCGGAACCGCCACGCCAAGCAGCCCCAGCGAGACAATAGAGATAAAACGGGCCAGAAATACTGCGCGAAATGCAGGGTGCGTCTTCAACAGGCTGAGATTGAGCAGCCAGGATTGTCGATTCATTACAACGCCTTAATGCGAGTTTTTTTAAATATCCATTCAATGGCTGCACATGCTAATATAACCAAATAAGATAGATAACGATAATTACTATCATTATCAGGGAAGTTACTATGTCATGCTCGTTTTCCGTGACGCGCGCGTTTGCCGTGCCCGGATTGTTGTTATTACTGAGTCTCGCCGCGGTTTTAAGCCTGGTCATTGGCGCGAAACCGCTGCCCGCCGCCGTCGTGCTGGAGGCGTTCACCGGCGTGTGCCAAAGCGCCGATTGCACCATCGTCCTGGATGCGCGTTTGCCGCGTACGCTGGCCGGATTACTGGCAGGCGGCGCATTGGGTCTCGCCGGGGCGCTCATGCAAACACTCACTCGTAACCCGCTCGCCGACCCGGGGATTCTGGGCGTTAACAACGGCGCCAGCTTCGCCATTGTACTGGGCGCGGCGCTGTTTGGTTTCTCCACGCCGCTGGAACAGCTTTTCATGGCATTTAGCGGCGCGCTTATCGCATCGCTGATTGTCGCCTTCACCGGTAGTCAGGGCGGCGGCCAATTAAGCCCGGTCCGCCTGACACTGGCGGGCGTGGCGCTTGGCGCGGTACTGGAAGGACTAACCAGCGGCATCGCGTTGTTAAATCCAGAGGTCTATGACCAGCTTCGCTTCTGGCAGGCGGGATCGCTGGACATTCGTAGCCTGCAAACGTTGAAAGTCGCGCTCGCGCCCGTGGTTATCGCTGGGATCGTGGCGCTATTTCTGAGCCGAGCGCTGAACAGCCTGAGCCTCGGCAGCGATACCGCGACGGCGCTGGGGAGTAAAGTGGCGCGCACCCAACTTATTGGTTTACTGGCGATTACCGTCTTGTGCGGCAGCGCAACGGCGCTGGTCGGCCCTATCGCCTTTATTGGTCTGATGATGCCGCATATGGCGCGTTGGCTGGTGGGCGCAGACCACCGTTGGTCGCTGCCGGTAACACTACTGGCAACCCCTGCTCTGCTGCTTTTTGCCGATATTATTGGTCGTCTGTTAGTGCCGGGCGAACTCCGCGTATCGGTCGTCAGTGCGTTTATCGGCGCGCCGGTACTTATCTTTCTGGTACGCCGTAAATCGAGCGGAGGCGGCCTGTGATGTTTCTTTCTCGTCGGCTTATCGTAAGCTGCCTGCTTCTGGCGGCTGGCTGCTTCGCCATTGGCTTATGGAGCCTGCAAAGCGGCGCCGTGCCCCTTGAGACCGGGCAGATTATTGCCGCGCTGCTGGGCGACGCGCCGCGTAATATCACCCTTGTCGTAACCGAATGGCGACTACCGCGCGTATTAATGGCGCTACTGATTGGCGCTGCGCTTGGCGTCAGTGGCGCGATTTTTCAGTCGTTGATGCGTAACCCGCTAGGCAGCCCTGATGTGATGGGCTTTAATACCGGCGCCTGGAGCGGCGTACTGGTCGCAATGGTCCTGTTTGGCCAGCATCTTACCGCGATCGCGCTGGCGGCAATGGCGGGCGGTATCGTCACGTCATTGATTGTCTGGCTGCTCGCCTGGCGTAACGGGATTGAAACTTTCCGGCTGATTATCATCGGTATCGGCATCCGCGCGATGTTAGTCGCCTTTAATACCTGGCTTCTGTTGCAGGCGTCGCTGGAAACGGCGCTCACCGCCGGCTTATGGAACGCCGGGTCGCTCAACGGTCTGACATGGGCAAAAACCTGGCCTTCGGCGCCGCTGATTATGGTGATGCTGACAGGCGCCGCGCTACTGGTGCGTCGTATGCGGCTGCTGGAGATGGGCGATGACAGCGCCTGCGCGCTGGGTGTTAGCGTGGAGCGGTCACGCCTGATGCTGATGCTGGTGGCGGTGTCGCTCACCGCTGCTGCAACGGCACTGGCTGGCCCCATCTCGTTTATTGCCCTTGTCGCGCCGCACATCGCCCGTCGTCTTAGCGGCACAGCGCGCTGGGGATTAACCCAGTCGGCGCTGTGCGGCGCGTTATTACTACTGGCCGCCGATGCGTGCGCGCAGCAACTGTTTATGCCTTATCAGCTTCCAGTGGGCGTGGTCACCGTCAGCCTCGGCGGTATTTACCTTATCGTCTTGTTAATTCAGGAGTCCCGCAAAAAATGACCGAATCCGTAGCCCGTTTGCGCGGCGACCAGTTAACGCTGGGTTATGGCAGCTATACCGTCGCAAAAAACCTTAATGTTTCGATTCCGGACGGCCATTTTACCGCCATCATCGGCCCTAACGGCTGCGGCAAGTCGACGTTGCTACGTACGCTAAGCCGTCTGATGACGCCTGTTGACGGCCATGTCTGGCTGGATGGCGAACAAATACAGCGTTACGCCAGTAAAGAGGTGGCGCGGCGCATCGGATTGCTGGCGCAAAACGCCACCACGCCGGGCGATATCACCGTACAAGAACTGGTCGCCAGAGGGCGTTATCCGCATCAGCCGTTATTTACCCGCTGGCGCAAGGAAGATGCCGACGCCGTCGCCAGTGCTATGCGTGCAACAGGTATCACCTCACTGGCGGCGCAAAGCGTAGACACGCTGTCCGGCGGCCAACGTCAGCGGGCGTGGATAGCCATGGTGCTGGCGCAGGAAACGTCCATCATGCTGCTGGATGAGCCGACAACGTGGCTGGATATTAGCCATCAAATTGATTTGTTGGAATTGTTAAGCGATCTCAACCGTGAAAAAGGCTATACGCTAGCCGCCGTCCTGCACGACCTGAATCAGGCCTGCCGATACGCCACACATTTGATTGCATTACGCGAAGGTAACATTGTCGCACAGGGCGCGCCGAAAGAGATTGTTACCGCTGAGCTTATCGAAAAAATCTATGGGCTGCGCTGTATGATTATCGACGATCCGGTTGCCGGGACGCCGCTGGTGGTACCGCTGGGGCGGCGATAGTCGCCCACACAGATGACAAAGCCGGATATCGCTATCCGGCTTTTCGGGTAAATCAGACTAACCGTTCATCTATCGCCAGCGCGTTTTCCATTTTACGCGAGACCATCGCGTGACGCAGTAATACGCCGCCGCAGGCCATCATACCGCCAATCAACGCCGCCAGGATAATAATGATCGCTTTACCCGGGCCATCTTTTTTCACTGGCAGAGACGGCGACAGTTGATATTTAAACGGGGTAAACTTCACGTCGCTCACATTCATTGCCGCCAGTTGTTCAACATAGTATTGACGGTTACGCAAATCACCGTCGATCTCGGCCACGTCCGTTACCCCTTTTTCAATTTCCAGTTTGCGGGAAATACCATCCGCGCCGAGGGAAATAGAAAAATCCGGATCATCTTTTACCGCCTGACCATTACTGTAAACCGGTCTCTTAATGCCAGCGGCGTTGGCGATTTCCAGCGAATAATGAAGACGTTGAATATTGGCATCAAGCTGATTTTTGAGACGCACCCGATCCATCGCCAGCTTTTCCTGCTCGTAGCGGGTTTTGATTTCCAGCTGGTTACGAATATTTTCCAGCGTCTCTTTCACGACGATATCGGAGATGTACTGAATATAGCCAGCCAACACTTTTTGCGCTTCTTCCCGCGTCGGCGCGGTAAAACTCAGCGTCCACGACGTGAATAACGACGTTTCATTTTTCTTGCCGGCATTGCTGTCCACCGCTTTCATTTTTTCGCTCAGCACGACAATCGCCCGGTGAAGATCCTGCTCGTCTATTTGCGCGCCTTTTAATTGATCCATGACATACGGAGAAGAACGAAGATATTCTTCCAGCAGCGAGGGCGAGCTAAACTTTTTAATAAACAGATTAAATACGCTGGCCCGATCAACGCTTACCTCCATATCCAACACGCGCAGCGCGGTCAACGTTCTCTCCAGCCCCTGCTACTGTACCGACTCCGCCGGTGTGACAATCGCCTGGCTGGTCCATTTTTGCGGCAGCAGAAAGGACAGAAGCAACCCCACGCACGCAAAGGCGAAAACGGTAGCAAGAATACGACGTTTCGCCTGCCATAACACCTCTATAAGGCTAAACAAATCGATTTCATGACTGTTGGCGGGCGGCAGTGAGTAACCTGCAAATGACTGATTTTTCTCTTGTTTTACATTAAGAGATGGCATGCCGTATGACCTGAAAACTTTATCCAATGAAAGAACACATTCCTGTCAGAGATTCTAACAGCAAGTCAGAATTATCCGAAACAATCTTTACGCGCCAGTGCCCGAAAAGCTAAATATTCGGAATTAAACTTGCCTGTAGCATGTATCACTTATGTTAAAAGAATTAATAGTTGCAATAAAAAACCCATAATAATTAGTCATTATTATGGGTTTCAGGATTTAATTTGTTAAAGGCAGAAACAACGCCCGTTATTTATTAATAAGTTCGCTGATGATGGGCCCGATAGTTTCAAAAGCGGAGGGAGAAATAATATCTACATGCGCGCACGGCTGGCGATAAATAGCCAAAGACGCTATCCACGGCGACCAGCTCTGTTCAGGCGATACGTCTTCCGGCACCGTTTTATCCGCCACAAAGAGCGTGGCATGTCCATCAAACGGTGCGCTATGCGCCGTCGTCAGCAAACGGACGGCATCCGCATAATTGCCTTCAATGGCGGTAAATAAGGCGTCGGAGGCATTTCCCTGCTGCGCGGCGACAAACGCTGCGCGTTCGCGTTCAATTTCCGCCAATACGTCCGGATTGAGGCCATTCGCCTCTTTTCCCCGCCAGTTTTGTGTTTCCGGCGGCCAGGTGTCCAGTAACCCCAAAAACGCCACCGTTTCACCGCGCGCGCGCAACCGGGCGGCGATCCCTTGCGCCAGCGTCCCGCCCAGCGAATAGCCTAATAAATAATAAGGGCCATGCGGCTGCCGGGCGAGCAATGTCGCCAGATGATGTTCACATACCTCATCAAGGGTGGTTGCGATTTGCATAGGGCCAACGGGGCGCGGCGACTGAATCCCCATAATCGACCACGACGGGCTGAGATAGCGTGATAATACGCTAAATTGCCAGGCGAACCCCGACGCCGGATGGAAACAAAATAACGTTGGACCATCGCTTTCACGCAGCGGCAACAGCGGCCCGAACCCCAGATTGCGCGAGCGTTCGTCATCGTCAGTATCGAGCAGCTTACTCAACTGCGCCACGTCAGACGCCACCATCACCTGCCCCGGCGTCACCTGGCGGTTAAACGTCTGGCTTAGCTGCGCGGCCAGTTTCATCGCCAGCAGCGAGTGTCCGCCCAGCGCAAAGAAATCACTTTCAACGTCGTTAATCTCACAGCCCAGCAGGCGGGAAAACGCCGCGGCGACAGCAATCTCCGTTGCGGACTGCGGCGCACGCCCTTTCACGCGCGGCGTCAGATCCGGCAGCGGCAGGGCTTTGCGATCCAGCTTGCCATTAGCGCTAAGCGGCAAGCTGGCAAGTTGCAACAGCACAACCGGCACCATATGCGCGGGAAGTTTTTGGCGTAATTTATCCTGCAGCGCCGGTAAATCCAGCGGTAAACCGGAGTGCGACACCAGATAGCCGACCAGTTGCCGGGCATCCCCGCCCGTCGCCGCCGCCTGATTAAAGACGCAGGCATGTGCTACCGCCTGTTCAACATCCGGCAGCGTTTGCATGACGCGGTCAATCTCACCCAGTTCAATACGTTGCCCCCGAATTTTGAGCTGATCGTCGCTGCGTCCCAGGTACTCCACCACGCCGGAATCCAGCCAGCGCGCCACATCTCCGGTACGGTACATCCGTTCACCTGGCGCAAAAGGATCGGCGATAAAACGGCTGGCGGTAAGATCCGGACGCCCCAGATAGCCCTGCGCCAGTTGGATACCGGTAAGATAGAGATCGCCAGCCACGCCCGGCGGCACCGGCTGCATATGCGCATCGAGAATACGTAAACCGGTATTCCAGACGGGATAACCAATCGGGATACTGTTGCCGTCAACAGCCGCCAGCTCATCGCCACAGGCCGGATACCAGCTCACATCCACCGCGGCCTCCGTTGGCCCGTACAGATTGTGTAGCGGCGCGTTGGTTAACGTCTCCCATTCGCGGCACAGCGCCGTCGGCAGGGCCTCGCCGCTACAGAAAACGCGCTTTAAGGAAGCGCAGCTTTTCCCAGCCGACGCTGGCGTGAGCGAGGCAATAAAGGCCGCCAGCATCGACGGCACAAAATGGGTGGTCGTGACGCCGTATTGCGCAAAGAACCGCTGCATCGCGAGCGGATCGCGGTGCGCTTCCGGTTCAGCCATCACCAGTTTCGCCCCGGCGATAAACGGCCAGAAAAACTCCCATACTGAGACGTCAAAACTGCACGGTGTTTTTTGCGCTACTACATCATCCGCCGTCAACGGATAGTGATCCTGCATCCACAGCAGCCGGTTGACTATCGCCGTTTGTCCCACCATCACCCCTTTCGGCCTGCCCGTCGAACCAGAGGTGAAAATGATGTAAGCGGTATGATGCGGTAGCGACAGCCCCAGCGGAGTGGCGTCACTGACCGGTAGCGGTTGGCTATAACACAAATATTCCATCCCCGGAATATCGTGAAAGCGCGCCAGCTGCGCCTGAGTCGTAATTAACAGTTTCGGCTGCGCATCTTCCAGCATCATTCGCAGCCGATCGTCAGGATAACCGGTATCCAGCGGCAGCCAGGCGGCGCCCGCTTCGACAATGCCGTGCAGCGCTAAGGTCAGAAAAACCGACCGCGGCAACGCCACCGCCACGCTATCGCCAGGCTGAACGCCGCGTTCCCGCAGCGCGTATGCCAGCGCCACAACCTGTTCGCGCATTTCACGGTAGGTAAAGTGATAATGCGCATCTGCCAACGCGGAAGCCTCTGGCGTTTTTTGCGCCTGCTGCGCCACCAAATCGCTAAGCGTGGCGGCGGGAATCGTTACCGCCGTATTATTAAGGTGTGTTAATTGCGTTTGTTCTTCCGCCAGCAGCATTTGCGCATCGCCGCAGCGCAGCGCCGGGTTATCAGCAAACTGCGTGATAAGCGCCATCAACCGTAAGGCATGGCGGGAAAGCGTGGCGTCATCGTAACGCTGCGCATTCGCCAGCAATTCAATATCCAGACCGCCGTTTTCATCCGGAAAAAGCGCCAGTTCAAGATCGTTAACCGGCCCCGTCGCCAGGGTATGGGTTTGCGCCTGTATGCCAGGAAAATCCAGATGATAATCAAATACTTTTATGTTGAGCACCGGGCCAAATAGCGGCGTTTCCCCTGCGGCTCGCCCGCTATCGCGTACAATCTGTTCGGCGTCGTAACGCTGGTGGCGGCGCATCTTCTTTAACTGCGCCGCAAGACGCTTCGCCAGCGTTGGCAGATCTTCCGTCGCATGAAGGTTAACCGCCAGCGGCAACACGTTAAGGACAGGCCCGGTCGCCGTTAACGCCGCTGAGCCCATCCGCCGCATAAAGATAAATCCGGCGGCATAATCCATACGCCCACATAATCGTCCCAGCCACAACGTCACCAGCGCCAGGGCAAGATCCGCTCGCGGTATCTCAGGCATGTGCGCCGCCAGTTGGCGAAACGCCCCCGCCGGCGCGCTCAATTTCATACGCAGAATATCCGCGCTCGCCGACCGCCCCGGCAACGGCGCGGCAGACATTGACGCCGGCGGCGGCAGCTCGCGGCGCTGCTGCGCCCAGAAGGCGCCGTCACGCTGCCAGGCCTCGCTCTGGCGATAGCGCTGATATTCCTCAACCACATCCACAAAGGGGGTAAAAGGCGACTCCGGCGTAGGGGCGTCGCTCTGCCAGGCGCGATAAATCGCCGCAATCTGGCGAGTTATCGCCGGGAAGCTAAAGCCATCCACCAGCAAATGGTGATAGCGCTGATACCAATACCAGCGGGTATCATCAATGCGGATTAACTGGTGAAACGCCAGCGGCTTACCGCTATCTGCGCGCAGGTTTTGCCGTAAATCCGCCTGCATTAACGCCAGCGCCGCGAGATGCGGATCGGGCTGGTCGCGTAAATCGGCAATCGGGGGTTCGCCGAAGGTGTGCTCAGGATCTATCCATTGCCAGACCTCGCCGTTCTCTTCGGTAAAACGCATCCGTAGCGTATCCGCCTGTTGCATCCCTACCGCTACCGCTTTTGCCAGCAAGGGGGCATCCAGCTCGCCATTCAGTTCCACATAGTGCGCCACGCTCCAGGCGGAGGGTAAATCAGAGAGTTTTTCCGCCATCCAGATCCCCGGCTGGGCGGCGACTAACGGTAAACGCTGCGTCATTTCGCCTCCTGCTTATCGGCATAATGCGCCGGATTCAGTGTTGTCCAGCGCGTATTAAGCCACTGCTGGCACGCGTCCTGCGATTGCGGTTCGCATACCACGCCCCATCCTGCGGGAAGCGCGCACGCCGCTGGCCAAAGGCTGAATTGACGCTGCGCATTTTGCAGGATGTAAAACTGTCCCTGCGGATTATCGAAGGGATTACTGAATTCCATACTCAACTCCTGTCATGGACATGTGCCCGGTTAAAGCGTGTCGATAAGCGGCTGCCAAAGCAGCATCAGCCCTTGCGTTAGCCCGCCGCGCCAGCAAAGCGCATCGTGTCCGCCGTCAACCTGACGCCAGAAAATGGACTGCTGCGAGGTATTCAGTTGGGCATAAAGCGCCTGATTTGCCTGAAACACGATCGGCTCACGCACGCCGGCTTCCAGTACGATACGCAGTCCGCGCGCGCACAATGCGCCGGTTTTCAGCCGGGTAATGACTTCCCCCTCCGGCGGGGTGATGCGATGGGGCCACCAGAACGATCCTGACTGGCTTAGTACACAGCCAAAACGCGTCGGCCAGTTCAGGCCGGCATACAGCGCCGACAGGCCACCAAAGCTCTGTCCGGCGACCACCGTTCGTCCGGCATCATCGCTAAAAGGCGTCACGGCTCTGACTTGCGGCAACAGTTCCTGCTGCACCGCCAGCCAGAAGTCGGCATTGCAGGGCAACTCCTGGTTGCGGTGTTGAGTATCAATCGCGTCAATCAGCAGATAGACGGCACCGGGAAGCAGGCGTTGATGAGTCAGCGAGGCGAGCGCGGGCCAGACGGGCATATTTTCCGCCCAGAATTGACCGTCCAGCAGAATAGCCAACGGTCTTTCCTCCGTCGCCTCGTCTCCGGTCGTCAATATCCATACGCGGCGGGAGTTACCCAGACGTTCGCTATGCCACTGCATCATCAAAGGCGGTGAGTACGACGTTTCAGGACGATCCCATCCCGGCTGACGGGGCGCATCCGGCATTTCCAGCGCTGAAACCGCATGACCACGTCCTCCCCGCCAGCTTTGCGAATTAAGCGGGTCGGCAATCGCCTGCGGTAATAGCTGTCGCCAGCCTTCACGCAGCGCGTTCCGATCGGGCGTTTCGCCCGGCGCAAAAGCGGCAAAAACGTCATCTCGCTCGGTAGGAATAAAACAGTAGCTGCCGCGCCAGTTAGCGCTAAGCGCCGTGCTCCAGCGCCAGACATCCGTTCCGGCAATACGCGCCATCGTCTGAGGCTGCGCGTTTTGATGATGATCGGTTACGCCAGTGATGTAGACCCAGACACGCCGTATCGGGGAGTGTGTTTCGTTTCCCTGCGGGTCGCGCCACCAAAAAGTGACCCGATAATTTCCGTCTTTTTCCCGTATCCATTCCGGCCCGGTTTTCGTCCTCCACCAGGCCTCACTTCCCGTTGCCAGCGCCTCTTTCATTATAACCCTGTGTTTATTATGAATTTTGTATATAAAAGGTGAAATATATTGATAATATTATTGATAACTATTTGCATTTGCAATAGCGTATTGTAGCGCTATGGGACGCGCGAACACAATTTCACCACCCGGCCAATGCCTTTGACGGGCGCTTTGGCTTATGTGGCTAAAGAAAAGCAGGATATACAATGAACAAGAAGATTCATTCCCTGACCTTACTGGTCAATTTAGGGATTTACGGGGCCGCTCTGCCCGTGATGGCGGAAGAAAAAACCGATAGCGCTGCGCTCACCAATGAAGACACCATCGTGGTGACCGCTGCCCAGCAAAACCTACAGGCGCCAGGCGTATCCACCATCACCGCCGATGAGATCCGCAAAAATCCGCCCGCGCGCGACGTGTCAGAAATCATCCGCACCATGCCGGGCGTAAACCTGACCGGCAACTCCACCAGCGGTCAGCGCGGGAATAACCGCCAAATCGATATTCGCGGCATGGGGCCGGAAAACACCCTTATCCTGATAGACGGTAAACCCGTTACCAGCCGTAACTCGGTACGCCTGGGCTGGCGCGGCGAACGCGATACCCGCGGCGATACCGCGTGGGTGCCGCCAGAGATGATCGAACGCATTGAAGTGCTGCGTGGCCCTGCCGCCGCACGTTACGGTAACGGCGCGGCGGGTGGCGTGGTCAATATCATTACCAAAAAAGGCGGTAGCGAGTGGCACGGTTCCTGGAATACCTATTTCAACGCGCCGGAACATAAAGACGAAGGCGCGACCAAACGCACTAACTTTAGCCTGAACGGCCCGCTGGGCGGGGATTTCAGCTTCCGTCTGTATGGCAACCTCGACAAAACGCAGGCGGATGCGCGTAATATTAACCAGGGGCATCAGTCTGAACGTACCGGGAGTTACGCCGACACGTTACCAGCCGGACGCGAGGGGGTCATTAACAAAGATATCAACGGCGTGGTTCGTTGGGATTTTGCTCCGCTTCAGTCTCTGGAGCTGGAGGCCGGTTACAGTCGCCAGGGCAACCTCTATGCCGGCGATACTCAGAACACCAATACGAACCAACTGGTGAAAGATAATTACGGAAAAGAGACGAACCGCCTCTATCGGCAGAACTACTCTCTGACCTGGAACGGCGGCTGGGATAATGGCGTAACCACCAGTAACTGGGTGCAATACGAACATACCCGTAACTCCCGGATGCCGGAAGGCCTGGCAGGCGGCACCGAAGGGATTTTCGATCCCAAAGCATCGCAAAAATATGCCGATGCCGATTTGAATGACGTCACCCTACACAGCGAAGTGAGCCTTCCTTTCGATCTGCTGGTCAATCAAAACCTGACGCTGGGTACCGAATGGGCCCAACAGCGTATGAAAGACCAGCTCTCCAACTCGCAAACCTTTATGGGGGGAAATATCCCGGGTTACAGCAGTACCAATCGTAGCCCCTATTCAAAAGCGGAAATTTTCTCTCTGTTTGCTGAAAACAACATGGAACTGACCGACAGCACCATGCTGACGCCGGGGATACGTTTCGATCATCACAGTATTGTGGGGGATAACTGGAGCCCGTCGCTGAACCTGTCGCAAGGTCTGGGGGATGACTTTACCCTGAAAATGGGGATCGCCCGCGCTTATAAAGCCCCGAGTCTGTACCAGACTAACCCAAACTATATTTTGTACAGTAAAGGTCAGGGTTGCTACGCGACTGGCGCGGGTACCGGCATCGGCTGCTATATGATGGGTAACGATGATCTGAAAGCCGAAACCAGCATCAATAAAGAGATCGGTCTGGAATTTAAACGCGATGGCTGGCTGGCCGGCGTCACCTGGTTCCGCAATGATTACCGCAATAAGATTGAAGCGGGTACGGTGCCGTTGCAGCGTATCAATAACGGCAAAACGGATGTCTATCAGTGGGAGAACGTGCCGAAAGCGGTCGTTGAAGGTCTGGAAGGCACGTTAAACGTACCGGTTAGCGACACCGTCAACTGGACGAATAACGTTACGTATATGCTGCAGAGTAAAAACAAAGAGACCGGCGAACGCCTGTCGATTATTCCACAGTACACGCTTAACTCTACCCTGAGCTGGCAGGTACGTCAGGACGTTTCTCTGCAATCGACCTTCACCTGGTACGGCAAACAAGAGCCGAAGAAATATGATTATCAGGGTAACCCCGTTACCGGAACAGATAAGCAAGCGGTCAGCCCATACAGTATTGTTGGCCTGAGCGCGACCTGGGACGTGACCAAAAATGTCAGCCTGACCGGTGGCGTGGATAACCTCTTTGACAAACGTCTGTGGCGTGAAGGTAACGCGCAAACCGTCAGGGATACGCAAACTGGCGCTTATATGGCGGGCGCTGGCGCGTACACCTATAACGAACCGGGACGTACGTGGTATATGAGCATTAATACCCATTTCTGATGGCAACCTTCCCTCCCTCATTCGGGGAGGGAATTAGCAAAAGACGATGCTGACATCTCATTTTCCCCTTCCCTTTGCCGGACACAGGCTGCATATCGTCGACTTTGATGCGAGCAGCTTTCACGAACACGACCTGCTATGGCTGCCTCATCACGATCGGCTCCGGTCTGCCGGACGCAAGCGTAAAGCTGAACATCTGGCAGGCCGCATCGCTGCCGTTCATGCGCTACGCGAGGTGGGCGTCAGGGCGGTGCCCGGTATTGGCGACAAGCGACAGCCGCTATGGCCGGACGGCCTATTTGGCAGCATCAGCCACTGTGCGTCAACGGCGCTGGCCGTCATATCCCGACAGCGTGTCGGCGTTGATATAGAAAAAATCATGAGTCAGCACACGGCGACAGAGCTGGCGCCGTCCATTATTGATAGCGATGAGCGCCAAATTCTCCAGGCGAGCTCGCTCCCTTTTCCGCTTGCCCTGACGCTGGCTTTCTCCGCCAAAGAGAGCGTTTATAAAGCCTTTTCAGACCGCGTCACGCTCCCGGGATTCGATAGCGCAAAAATTACCTCGCTTAACGCCACGCACATCTCGTTACATCTGCTGCCAGCCTTTGCCGCCATGATGGCTGAACGTACCGTCCGTACAGAATGGTTTCAACGTGGCAATAGCGTTATTACTCTAGTTTCTGCAATAACGCGCTTTCCCCACGACAGGAGCGCTCCCGCTTCTATACTTAGCGCAATACCCCGATAAATGAGATCGCTATGGCGCTGAATGATTTTCACGTTTCTGAACCTTATACGCTCGGTATTGAGCTGGAGATGCAGGTGATCAATCCACCTGGCTACGATTTAAGTCAGGACTCTTCTACGCTGATCGACGCCGTTAAGCCCCAACTTACTGCGGGAGAAATTAAGCACGATATCACCGAAAGTATGCTGGAGATGGCCACGGGCGTCTGCCGCGATATTGACCAGGTGGCGGCCCAACTTTCTGCCATGCAGCACGTTATTTTACAGGCGGCGTCGGAACACCATCTCGGCATTTGCGGCGGCGGTACGCACCCTTTTCAAAAATGGCAGCGTCAGGAGGTCTGTGATAATGAGCGCTATCAACGCACGCTGGAAAATTTCGGCTACTTAATTCAACAGGCGACGGTTTTCGGTCAGCATGTCCACGTCGGCTGCGCGAACGGCGACGATGCGATTTATCTTTTACACGGGCTGTCGCATTTTGTGCCGCACTTTATTGCGCTCTCCGCCGCGTCTCCCTATATGCAAGGATCTGACACCCGTTTTGCCTGCGCGCGCCTGAATATTTTTTCCGCTTTTCCCGATAACGGGCCCATGCCGTGGGTCAGTAACTGGCAAGAGTTTGCCGGACTATTTCGTCGTCTGTCTTACACCACGATGATCGACAGCATCAAAGATTTGCACTGGGATATCCGCCCCAGCCCGGCCTTTGGCACGGTTGAGGTTCGGGTGATGGATACGCCGCTCACTCTTGATCATGCCATCAATATGGCAGGATTGATTCAGGCGACCGCGCACTGGCTGCTGACCGAGCGTCCCTTTAAACCGCAGGAACAAGACTATCTGTTATATAAATTCAACCGTTTTCAGGCTTGCCGCTATGGTCTGGAGGGCGTGCTAACCGATGTCTATACCGGCGACCGCCGTCGCCTGGCAGATGATACGCTGCGTCTGCTGGACAACGTTACCCCCTCTGCGCGTAAGCTGGGCGCCGACAGCGCCATTGACGCGCTACGTTTGCAGGTGAAAAAAGGCGGTAACGAAGCGCAATATATGCGGGAGTTTATTGCCGACGGCGGATCGCTGATAGGCCTGGTACAAAAACATTGTGAAATCTGGGCGGGACAATAGACAGCATATTTGCCTTACCAGGCGATGTCCCGGACAATGGCGTTTTAACTTACGTTTAACAAAGCCATGAAACACCCGCTTGAATCATTGATGACCGCTGCCGGTATTTTGCTGATGGCGTTGCTCTCCAGCCTGCTGCTGCCCGCCCCTTCGCTCGGCCTTGCGCTGGCGCAAAAACTGGTCGGGATCTTTCATCTTATGGATCTCAACCAGCTTTATACTTTGTTGTTTTGTTTATGGTTTCTGTTGCTCGGCACGCTGGAATATTATGTTATTCGCTTTATCTGGCGGCGCTGGTTTTCGCTGGCCGATTAAACATTTCAATGCGTACGGCCATGCTTTTCTTTACGATAAGCGCCTGGCGGCAGGTTGAACGTGCGGGTAAAAATGCGCGTAAAGGTTTGCTGCGAATCAAAACCATACTTGAGACAAATATCATACACCTTCTGGTCGGTGTCGCGCAGGTCGCGCGCCGCCAGTTTTAGCTTCCGTTCACGCACGTAGCGCCTCAGACTCTCCCCTTTGTACTGCATAAAAAGGCGCTGCAGGTGCCACTTGGAATACCCCGCATGACGGGCAATATCATCAATACGTAACGGCTGATTCAAATTATCATCAATCCACTCGACAATCGTGTCGATAACCTGAGCGGAAATGGTCATCGTGCTCTCCCCTCTATCAAACTCGTCAGCGGCTCCCGCACCGCACATTTACGGCAACAGCAATAAGCATAGTAATAACCACACAAATTGTGAGACGGCTTATCGCATGGCCTGCAATATGCTTTTCTACCACTTCATGCGGCAGCCCTTGATTATGAGTGAGTAAGCACTCATTATAGAAAGCAAAGATACGCCGTCAAGGTACTTTTCAAAGGTTGACATTCACCGTTGCGACGCGACAACGGGCATGATTCAATCATGTTTTTACAGACATAAGGGTAACGTGTAGTGGCTCGTCCGAAGAGTGAAGACAAAAAACAAGCATTACTGGAAGCGGCAACCCAGGCGATAGCGCAATCCGGTATCGCCGCCTCAACGGCGGTGATTGCGCGTAACGCAGGTATTGCAGAAGGAACATTATTTCGCTATTTCGCGACCAAAGATGAGCTGATTAACACGTTGTATTTGCATTTAAAGCAGAACCTCTGCCAGTCAATGATAATGGAGCTGGATCGATCCATTACCGATGCCAAAACGATGACCCGCTTTATCTGGAACAGTTATATCAGTTGGGGTCTGAACCATCCCGCGCGCCATCGGGCGATCCGTCAACTGGCCGTCAGCGAAAAGATCACCAAAGAGACGGAACAACGGGCCGACGATATGTTCCCCGAATTGCGCGATTTATGTCATCGTTCCGTTTTGATGGTATTTATGTCGGATGAGTACCGCGCCTTCGGCGACGGCCTTTTTCTGGCGCTGGCTGAAACAACAATGGATTTCGCCGCGCGCGATCCCGCTCGCGCTGGCGAATATATTGCGCTGGGATTCGAAGCCATGTGGCGCGCGCTGACTCGCGAGGAGCAATAATGGACGGTCAAACACTGCACGCCTGTGCAAAACGCTTTGCGCTGGAACTGCCTTTTACCGAACACTGCTGGCCTTTCGGCCCACAGTACGATGTGTTTAAAGTCGGCGGCAAAATATTCATGCTGTTCACTGAACATCACTGTCGCCCAGTGGTGAACCTGAAGTCGGCCCCCCAAAAATCCCTGGTGAATCAACAAATTTACCCCAGCATTGCGCCTGGCTATCACATGAATAAGAAACACTGGATTTCAGTCTATGCGGGCGAGGATATCACCGTCTCGCTACTCAACGATTTGATAAATGACTCATGGAATCTGGTCGTAGACGGGCTGCCTAAAAGAGAGCAACTGCGCCTGCGACCGCGCTGATGCAATAACCGTTTCCGCATTTTCCTCCCTTATCTTTTTACCGATAACCCGGTACCCTGCTGATACAAAAGGGTACTAAACCAACCAGGAGCATTTATGGATATCGTTTCTGTCGCCTTAAAGCGCTACTCCACTAAGGCGTTCGATCCCAGCAAAAAACTGACCGCCGAAGAAGCGGATAAAGTAAAAACACTACTACAGTACAGCCCCTCCAGCACCAATTCCCAGCCGTGGCACTTTATTGTCGCCAGTACGGAAGAAGGCAAAGCGCGTGTCGCAAAATCCGCTGCCGGAAACTACACGTTCAACGAACGCAAAATGCTGGACGCCTCCCATGTGGTGGTCTTCTGCGCCAAAACCGCAATGGATGACGCATGGCTGCAACGGGTGGTCGATCAGGAAGATGCTGATGGCCGTTTCGCTACGCCGGAAGCTAAAGCGGCAAATGATAAAGGTCGCCGCTTTTTCGCTGATATGCACCGCGTCTCGCTGAAAGATGACCACCAGTGGATGGCGAAGCAGGTTTATCTGAACGTCGGCAACTTTCTGCTGGGCGTCGCCGCGATGGGTCTCGACGCCGTCCCCATTGAAGGTTTCGACGCCGAGGTGCTCGACGCTGAATTTGGTCTGAAAGAAAAAGGCTATACCAGTCTGGTCGTGGTGCCAGTCGGCCATCATAGCATCGAGGATTTCAACGCCGGGCTGCCAAAATCACGTCTGCCGCTTGAAACCACACTGACGGAAGTCTAATCCCCTGCCTAAGCCGGACGCCCGTCCGGCTTTTTTCACCTTTCTGCCAGGTTCCCCAATGATCAATGGCGCGAAGTGCCAGGTTTTACATCGTTAGTGTTAACTTCCTCTTTCAACCTATTGAAAATAAATGATATTTAAAACTGGCACGCCGTTTGCCATATCTGGATACCCCCTATCTGGATGAAGGAGAAAACGGGTGAGACATGTTTATGTAGCCAGCCATGGCCCTTTTGCCCGCGGACTTATTAACAGTCTATCGCTGCTGATTGGCGACGAACACGGCGTGACACCGGTTTGCGCCTACGATGGCGATATTGTGTCACCACGGGGTTGGCCCTCCCTGGCGTGTCATCAAAATCGGGCGCTAAACCCAACGTTATAACGGGTTTGATTGCCATCGCTTAACCCTGCCGTTTGCGCCAGCCCGGCGAAAGCGGACACTGTTGCCGACAGCGGAAAATCTGCGCCAATCGCGATATCAACCCAGTTTTTATCCTGCGCTTTCCCGGCACGGCTAAACGTCAGCGCGGTCGATTTAAGGCCGCCGTTCGCCACATACGTATCATCGCCAAACTGACGGCGATAATTAATCTGCGCCCAGGAATGAATGATACTGTGGCGAAGATCCAGACGCCAACCCACGCTGCCCATCTGCGAATGGGCGTTTTGGTCGCCAAAACGCATTGATGTACTGGTATTGAGCTTCTCGCTATAACCATTAACGTGGCTGTAATCCCATGCATATTGCAGCATCGGCCCGGTCGTTAACCACGGCATCATGACAAAATCATAACCGCTGGTTAACCTCGCGCCCCACAGCCGACCGTTGGTTTCGCCCTCTTCCACCCGTCTTAGCGCACCGAGCGTGATACTGCGCTGAATGTTACTGAATTTAGCGGACAGGTAGTGTAAATCGCCATCCAGCCACGCCTGACCGGCGCGTAAATGGCTGAATACGGCGGCCTGAAAACCGCGGGCGTCATAACGATAATTATCGTCAGGATGTTGCTTATCCAGAGAACCGGCTATCAGCCCTCCCAGCAGTACCTGCTCGTTAAGCTGATAATCGACGCCAACCGTCAGATTATTATGATTACCGTTCCCGTCGGCCTCATTATTATCATAACGTTGATATCCCCCGCTGTATCCGCCGAACATGCCCAGTGAACCAACAGGATTTTCCCCCTGGCGAAGCTGCTGATAACGGCTGTCAAGCGTGGTACGACTGCCTTGCGCCATCGACTGAACGCTTTGGTTCAGATATGTCGCCTGTACCGGCGCGGCAATGATCGACTGAATATATTGCGCAATAATGGTATGGACCTGCGGACCGGGATGTAAATGATCGGCAAACAGATAGTCCTGCGACGCATTAAATCCAGGCATTGCCGAGGAGCACACCGAAGCGGATACGCCCGGCGGGCAGGCCATGCCTACGGTATTTGTCAGACCAAACGCCTGCGGGTTGGCAAGAATTTCCTTAAAGAGGCCGTTGATATCGGCACGGGCTATATTGCCGCCGTGTTGCTCCAGCCCCTTCTCTTCCATCTGATTATAATAATCGGTCAGAGCTGACGCCTGCTCTGCCACCTTTTCATAGCCCGCCAGCAGTTGCTCAACGAGCAGTTGCTGAATAAACGGATTGCTGCTTACCGTTGCAGCCGCCGCCAGCAACGCCTTGCGGATCGCCTGTTGCCGACTGGCGAAATCGGGCGTAGCTCCCTCCGCCAGCGCCTCTAACGCCGCTTTTAGCGCCGGGGGCGCCGCTGCGCCCAGCCCGGCGGTGATTACCGCCTCCAGAAGCTCTGGCGTCGCACTAATATCCGGTACGTTTGGCACCACGACCAGCCCGGCGCCGGCATCCAGTAACAGCCCTACCTGCGCCGCCGCGCTAGTGGCGCTATTACCGGCTATTTGCTGTGCCATGGCAGGTCGCGCGATGGCCGCCGCCAGATCGTTTCCGCCGACCCAGTGAATATACAAACCGTTGTGGTCGGCTTTTCCCCCCGTATTGGCAAGCCACTGCCGTACCTGATCCGCGGTATTATCCTGCGGGTTTAATTCCGGGGCCGTCATCGCGCCGCCAGCGGCATAATTAGAACCGCCATTGCTGGAAGGGCTTAATGCCAGCCCATATCGTTCGGCCAACTGTTCGTCGTAGAGCTTATTTTGACCACTATCCCAGGTCCAGCGACCGTTATTTCCGGTATCGCTAAGGCTATCGCCAATCACCGTAAGAGAGTCAAACGCACAGGCAGATAATGGCGCGGCCAGCGCCAGCGAGAGTATGCCGTATTTTAGCAGGGTACGCTTTTGGGTCATCCGATGTTCCTTAATGTTATTGTTGATAGGTACGACGGTTCTAATCATTATCCGACAGAGATATTGCAATCGTTTTAAACATTCTGGTTAAAAAGTTTTCATTCATTGTTGACGGACTGGCGCCTGTTCAAAAAGAGGGAACCGCGTAAAATAACGACGTTTATAGGGCGCTGGATAAAATATAGCGTATGGATAACCCCAGAGGCGCTTTTACCCGTCTGTTGCTGATTATGCCTGAAGCGCAGGCGTCCTGATTTGCATAAATGCCATTCAGCAGTCATCATAGGCTGCTGTTTATAAAGGAGAGATTATGCAGGAATTGATATCCCAGGTAGAAGATTTAGCGGGAATTGAAATGAATCACACCACGTCGCTGGTGGTGATATTTGGTATTATTTTTCTGACAGCAGTTGTCGTGCATATTATTTTGCACTGGATAGTACTGCGCGCTTTTGAAAAACGTGCCAGCGCCAGTTCCCGCCTGTGGCTGCAAATTATTACCCAGAATAAATTATTCCATCGTCTGGCTTTTACGCTACAAGGCATCATTGTCAATATTCAAGCCGCGCTCTGGCTACAAAAAGGCAGTGAGGCTGCGGATATCCTGACGACCTGCGCGCAGTTATGGATTATGACCTACGCCCTGCTGTCGTTATTTTCGCTGCTGGACGTGATTTTCAATCTATCGCAAAAATGGCCCGCCGCCTCTCAGTTACCGCTAAAAGGAATATTTCAGGGCATTAAGCTCATCGGCGCAATTATCGTCGGCATTCTGATGATCTCACTGCTGATTGGCCAGTCACCAGCAATTTTAATCAGCGGGCTGGGCGCGATGGCCGCGGTATTAATGCTGGTCTTTAAAGACCCGATTCTTGGCCTGGTTGCTGGTATACAGCTTTCCGCCAACGATATGCTCAAACTGGGCGACTGGCTGGAGATGCCAAAATATGGCGCAGATGGCGCGGTCATTGATATTGGCTTAACCACGGTAAAAGTACGCAACTGGGATAATACCATCACCACCATTCCCACCTGGTCGCTGGTTTCCGACTCGTTCAAAAACTGGAGCGGCATGTCTGCGTCCGGCGGACGCCGGATTAAACGCAGCATTAATATTGACGCGACCAGTATCCATTTTCTGGATGATGATGAAAAACAGCGGCTGTTAACCGCGCAACTGTTAAAGCCGTACCTTACCAGCCGTCATCAGGAAATCGATGAATGGAATAAACAACTGGATGCGCCGGAATCAGCCTTAAATCACCGCCGAATGACCAATATCGGGACATTTCGCGCCTATCTGAACGAATATTTACGCCACCATCCGCGCATCCGTAAAGACATGACGCTGATGGTACGCCAACTGGCGCCTGACGATCATGGTTTGCCGATAGAGATCTACGCCTTTACCAATACCGTCGTGTGGCTGGAATATGAGAGCATTCAGGCCGATATTTTCGACCATATTTTTGCCGTGGTGGAAGAGTTCGGCTTGCGTATTCATCAGACGCCGACCGGCAGCGATATTCGCGCGCTGTCAGGGACATTGCGCCATTAATGGATTGCCCGATCGCATGAGCATGGGATCGGGCAAAAAAGTTAATGAGCCTTACGGCGCAAAACGGTAAACGCGATAAACAGAAATACAATCCATACCGGCAGCAAAATCGCCGACAATCGCATATCGTCCATCGTACACATTAACACCAGAATCAGCGCCAGAAACGCAATGCACAAATAGTTTCCGGCGGGATAGAACAGCGCCTTAAATTGCGTCTCGCGCCCTTTACGACGCATCGCCGCGCGAAAACGTAAATGCGCGAGACAGATCATTATCCAGTTTAGCAATAGCGTCGCGACAACCAGCGCCATCAACAGGCTAAACGCTTTTTGCGGCAACAGATAGTTGATCAGCACCACCAGCGAGGTAATCGCTCCGGACAGCATCAGCGAGTTCACCGGCACGCCGCGATGGCTGACGCGAGTTAAAAATTTCGGCGCGTTGCCTTGTACGGACAGGCCGAACAGCATTCGGCTATTCGAATAAACGCCGCTGTTATACACCGAAAGCGACGCGACCAGGATAACGAAATTCAGCGCCGAAGCCACCACATTACTGTCCAGGTTATGGAAGATCATCACAAAAGGGCTGCTATTGGATTTCACCTCTACCCATGGATAGAGCGCCAGCAACACCACCAGCGAACCGATGTAGAACAGCAAAATACGGTATACCACCTGATTCACCGCTTTCGGGATGCTTTTTTGCGGATCGCGCGCTTCCGCCGCAGTAATGCCGATCAGCTCCAGTCCGCCAAAAGAAAACATAATCACCGCCAGCGACAGAAGCAAACCATGCCAACCGGTAGCGAAGAAACCGTTATAACGCCAGAGGTTATCAATGCTGGCATGTTCGCCGCCGTGGCCGGAGAACAGCAGCCACAGACCAAAACCTATCATGCCGATAATCGCCAGCACTTTAATGAGCGCGAACCAGAATTCCGTTTCGCCATACAGACGAACGTTCACCAGATTCACGGCATTAATGATAATAAAAAACACCGCCGCCCATACCCATGTTGGTACGTCAGGCAGCCAGTACTGCATATAGATGCCCGCCGCGGTCAGCTCCGCCATCCCGACCAGCACAAACATGACCCAATAGTTCCAGCCCGACAAAAAGCCCGCAAACGGCCCCCAATATTTCCAGGCGAAGTGGGCAAACGATCCGGAAACCGGCTCTTCCACGACCATTTCACCCAACTGGCGCATAATGAGAAAAGCGATAATCCCGGCAACGCCATAGCCCAACAAAACAGCCGGCCCCGCCATTTGAATCGCCGGGCCGATGCCCAGAAACAGTCCGGTGCCAATGGCGCCACCCAGGGCGATTAGCTGAATATGGCGGTTTTGCAACCCCCGTTGAAGCGTCGGTTCATTCTTCGACGCGGCATCCGACACGCTGGCGCCGGATGCAGTTGACGCGTTTTTCACGTCCTACCCCTGTATCGTTTTTATTGAGGGGCACCTTTTAACATTTCGCTCTCGCTGCCGCAAGGCGCAATCGTTTGTCAAGGCTCAACTCCGGACGTTAACGTTATCGTGTAAAAAAAGATGTCGCGGGGAGTAAAAAGAAAAGAGTACGCGCCGATATAGAACGTTACGGGTGACAGACGCCGGGTATAAAATATGTGAATAACTCTGGACGAAAAGTACGACACCCTACAGAATACATTTAGTATTTTTTCAGTATTTTCAAAAAGGTGAATCAGACCTGGTATCTGTTATCCATTTTTGAGCCACGCCAGGCGTCAACGTCATGAATAAGATCATCAAACGTTTAGAGATCATTAAAAGCGCCATCGAACTTGAGGACGAAGAGATTATCCGTCAGCAGCTCATCTACCTGAAAAATGAGCCGCAGGATGCCGTAATCAGCGCGATTGCCCAGGCGATTGAAACTCGTCGATTCAGTGACGCCATGCAAGAGATCGCCGCCTGGCTACAGGCTCAACGGGCGCTCTCGACGTGGCAAGATCCCTCTATTGCCGCCAGTAAACTGGAGCTGAAAGCGCTTGAAGCCCAACTTCGCGATCTGATTGACAAACGAAATGCGCGGGTACAAATCCTCGACGATTTCAACGACCTCTATCATCTGCGTCTCGGGCCGTTGATGAGCCGTATTCTGGAGTTGCGTAAACAGCTCGCGGTGAGTATGCAGCGTAAGCAAGAGGCCGAAATAAAACGCCGGGAAAAGGATTATCAATCCTGCCTGCAATTTATTTCCCAGGCCGTGGATCAACTGGCAACGCTAAAACAGCAGTGGACAGGATTGAATGCCGCCTCGCGCGAAGCGGTGGGCATCCGTCAGCGAATCCAGCAGCAGACGGAATTAATCACCGCGTTGCTGGCGGAAATTCGCGAGCTGGAAGCGGATTTTTCCCATCAGGACGACAGCGCATTCCGCCAGGCGCAGGAAAATGCGGAACAGAACTATCACCAGTACCGGGAGCAGCAGCAGGAAGCGTAATTCCGCTACGCCCGCGATCAACGTTTGTCGGCAGACGAACGCAGTGAATTAAAACGTTTGTGGCGTCAGGCCAGCCGCCTGTGTCACCCGGATGTGGTCGCCGATGAATTGAAAGAAAAAGCGCACCAGATGATGGTACAGCTTAATCAGGCGCGGCAGAATGCCGATCTGGCGGCAATTCGCGCGTTATTGACGCAGCTGCAAAGCGGTCTGGAACCGATGATGGCAAGCGACAGGCTAAATAACCTGGAACATCTGCGCCATAAAATACGCCAGCTCCGCACGCAAATCGACGCGCTGTTGAAAGAGATAACGCAGCTGGAAACGGAAAATGCCTGGCGGCTCGCCTCTTCCGTTGCGAATAAGGAAGCCTATTTCTCCGAGCAGGAACGGGCGCTAACCGAAATTCGCAATACGCTGGAGGCGCAGGTTCAACAGGTGGAACAGGAACTTCTGGCAGGGTAGTCCATCATTCATCAACACATTGTCGGATGGCGCAAGCGCCACCCGACGAATCGCGGCATAAAGAGAGTAAGAGGGTCGCTACTGGCGCTGTAAAAGTAACGAACGGGCGGAGTCCGCCATGATCATCACCGCACCTGCCAGCATTAACGTATCTTTTAATACCAGCCGCCCGGCGCCCGATAAATACGGGAAACCATAATGCGCATCGCCCAGCGGCATAACCCAGGCCTCCGGCGTGGTGATTAAAAACGACAGCGTGACAAATGGCGTCAGGAATGCCAGCACGCCGCCCGCCAGCCCTAACCAGCGGCTAACAGGGTTAGCCAGTACCAGCGCCGCGATAATCAATTCCACCACGCCCAGACCATCCGAAAACGCATACGTATTATTGGCCGTTTGCCAGGCGCGTTCCTCCGGTTTTAGTTCGCCCTCATGAGTCAGATGCTGACGATATTCTTCAGGATGTTCATAGAAAAAAGACATAAACGGGCTGTTCGCCACAAACGGGGTAATACTGTCTGCCTCATAGGGCACAAATTTTAGTAGTCCAATCCAGATAAAAACGATGGCGATACTCAGGCGAATTAATGTTAATCCCAGCCGATCCCCCTGACTTAACAGACGAAGATATTTATCCATCTCAGGCTCTCCTTATTTATATAATATCGCAGTGGCGTAACCCGTATTATCAATACGCATTGACGTAATTTTCCATGACGACGCCTGTTTACTTTGCGCCAGTCTGGCAATAGCGTCTTCAAGCATTGACGGTGTTGCTGACACCGCAGAAACGCTGATATATTCAACGTCAGTTAGCGGCTGGGCGGAGGCGGAAAACGCCAGCGGCGCAGCCAATAATGAAGCAATAAGTGTGGTAACTTTTAACATCGAGATTTCCAGTCGTGGGTTATTTCAATGGTGTTATAATACGTTATGCCTGACTAAAGCCTTTTCTTTCAGACGCCAGCATATTTGTCCTGTCGTATTTTTATGGTCTGACAGGCAAAAAAAAGCCCTGATTAACAGGGCTACATTATTTATGTTTTACTTAATGAGAGAGAAGAGATCGTTTAAAGACTCACTCATTGTAGGATGGGTAAATATCTGGTCGCGTAACACCGTATAAGGTAAATCTGCATCCATAACGGTTTTAACGATATTAATCATTTCATGAGAATCGACGCATAACAATGACACCCCTACAATACGCTGCGTATTCACGTCCACTACCGCTTTTAGTACGCCACGGGTATCATTCATAACACGGGCGCGAGGGATCGCCGCCACCGGTAATGTCACCACCTGCACCGTTGCGCCGCTTGCCCGCGCTTGTTCTTCCGTCAGCCCGACACGAGAGAGCGGCGGCGTCATAAAGACGGAATACGGTACGTTCTGGCGATCGCGGGTACTGCGTTTGCCATCTCCCAATAACCCGTCGCGTACAATACGAAAATCATCCAGTGAAATATAGGTAAACTGCAACCCACCGGTAACATCGCCCATCGCCCAGATATTGTCCGCCGTGGTACGCAGGTAATCATCCACGATGATCCCGCCGCGTTCGTTCACCGCCACACCGGCGTTCTGCAACTGTAAGCCAGCCGTCGCCGGTTTTCGCCCCGACGCCACCAGCAGGGCATCCACAAGATGCGCGCCTTCCGGCGTTTCAACTTGTACCGCGCCCTCCGTTGAGGATACGGCCTGTACGTTGGCGTTTAAAATTAGCTCGACGCCCTTTTCCTGTAAAATGTGGGTAATTGCCTGCGCGATATCCCGATCTTCACGAGGCAAGAATTGCGGCGCTGCTTCAAAGATAGTGACCTTCGTACCGAAGTTAGCGAACATTGAGGCAAATTCAAGGCCAATATAACCGCCGCCTAAAATCCCCAGCCGCGCCGGACGCTGGCTCAGGCTTAGTAGCCCGGTGCTATCGAACACCCCTGCCGTCGTTGTTAAGCCCGTAATAGCCGGGATCACCGACTCTGCGCCAGTATTAATGAAGATCTTTTCTCCCCGTAACACCCGCTCGCCGTCCGCCTGAAATACCCGTAAGGTATGGTTATCAATAAACTCCGCCCTTCCCTCAATCACATCGACATTGTCCAGGTCGGCAAGATTATGAAAATTTTTGTCGCGTAAAAAATTTACGACCGCCGCTTTGCGTTGCATGGCGACAGAAAAATCGCCCTCACGTTCCGCGTCATACACCAGCGTTTTCGTTGGAATACAGCCAATGTTGATACAGGTTCCGCCAAACATACTGGCGGACTGTTCGATAATCGCCACGCGCCATCCCGTCTTCGCCAGAGTTGCCGCCAACGTTTTTCCTGCCTTGCCAAAACCAATAATGAGCGCCTGATACTGTGTCATCTTCTTTCTCCGCCAAATCACCATCTGTTTGTCAGGACAAGTATAAATAACGTCAAAAAAGACAGGGTTATCCGTAACGCGTCATTTTTTGTCTTATCGTCTAAATTAGCGGTTAGGAAAAACAAGGATAGAAATGACATTGAGTCCGAAATATAGTGATCAGAGACAGAAATGGTTATCCTTATTTTTGAAAATAAATCTGTTCTGGAGTCTATATGGATGCGCTTAGTCGGCTATTGACGCTTAACGCCCCTCAGGGCTCAATCGACAAGAATTGCCCGTTAGGCGGCGACTGGCAGTTGCCGCACGCCGCTGGCGAGCTATCGGTGATTCGCTGGCATACCGTTACGCAGGGCGAAGCGCAACTGGAAATGCCTACCGGCGACGCCATGACGCTTACGCCGGGAAAGGTGGTGATTCTGCCGCAAAACTCCGCCCACCGTTTGCGCCAGTCTGGCGAAGCACCGACACATATCGTGTGCGGTAGTCTACGTCTGCACACGACGTCACGTTATTTCCTTACCGCGTTGCCGGAAGTGTTATGTCTTGCCCCGCCGCCGCATAGCCCCGCCAGTATCTGGCTTAACGCCGCCATTTCGCTGTTACAGCAGGAGTCAGAACGCCATTTACCTGGCGCTGATGTCTTATACAGTCAGCAGTGCGCCACGTTGTTTACCCTCGCCATTCGCGACTGGCTATCGCAGGCTGGCACGGCGAAAAGCGTGCTCAATTTATTGCTGCATCCCCGGCTGGGCCGCGTGATCCTGCACATGCTGGAAACACCGGCGCATCCCTGGACGGTCGAAACGCTGGTGCAACGGGTACACATGTCGCGGGCGAGCTTCGCCCAGCTATTTCGCGACGTGTCCGCTACAACGCCCTTAGCCGTGTTAACAACGCTGCGCCTGCAAATCGCCGCCCAGACCCTGTCGCGTGAAGCGCTGCCGGTGATGGTGATTGCCGAGTCGGTAGGTTATGCGAGCGAATCTTCTTTTCACAAAGCGTTTGTCCGTGAATTCGGTTGTACACCAGGCGAGTACCGCAAACGGGTCAACGCGCTTGGACGATAAACGTATACTGAACCCGCCTACAGTTTGACGCCGCAGGCGGGCGACACACATTATGCCGCAAGGCGACGATGCCTGCGCAGCCACATCAGCTTGTAGGCTGCCGGAATGATGAACAGCGACAGCAGCGGCGCGGTAATCATGCCGCCAATCATCGGCGTGGCAATACGGCTCATCACCTCAGAACCCGCGCCTTTTCGATCGTTTTTATCGCGTTGCTCCCTCCCGCCAGCGTAAAGGGGAAGGCCGCGGTATAGGCCTGGCAATTGTAAAATCCATCGTCATTGCGCATCAGGGAAAAGTTTCTGTCACCTCCGATACGCGCTACTCGTTTTATTTTGACATTACCCAAACACCTCCGTTGAACTGTAGCGATAGTGAAAGGCGCTATCACTAGCCAGCAAAATAATCTGATATAATCGTCATTATCCCGTCACGCGCCAAACCCAACAACTGTTTTATTATTTCTCTTATTAACCCACACCGGAGAAATAAGATAAATAAGTTTACATCCCTTTTAGCTGTCGTTTTTATTTCAGCTGGCGTACACACCGCAGAGAAAATGGAATCCCGCCAATTATCCGCTACAGCACATGAGATGATGAATAACGGTGACGCCTTCGCGCATCAGCAAATGGCTCAGACACAGAAACCCAGCGCCCCGACTACTGTGGAAAATGCGACACCCTTTTCTGAAATGGACGACTATGAAAAAGCAATGGTCATCCATCAATCGATGAATAATGCCCATTCTTTCTCCCACGAGATCCAGGCTGAAGAGCACCATAAACAGATTAAACGCAATTAGTTATTTGCATATTAGCGTCACGTACTGCGGATGGCACAACGTCGCCCCCGCAGAAGCTTACGGATTAACATAATTTTGAGAGGTTAAATGGCGCGCCCTGCAGGATTCGAACCTGCGACCCACGGCTTAGATGTTCCTGGAACTACCTGAGCTAACAACAAGTTATCCCATTACCACGGCGCTCACTCGCCCCATCTTCGAAAAACATGCAAAGCTTTGTGTGTCCCGTTTTTGTCCCAACCCACTCAGCAATCAGCAGCTCCAATTGATCGGTAACAACGATCAATTAATAAGACAACAATAAGTTCAAGCTATCAAATATAACATTATTGATCGTTTATATCGAAAAAAGCAATTTGTAGTACTATACTCCAGACCTTTCCGAATCCGCTGATTTTCATAATGTTGAAGTTATTCGCTAAGTACACATCGATCGGTGTTCTTAACACGCTTATTCATTGGGGCGTATTTGCTTTTTGTGTGTATGGGATGCATACGCATCAGGCGCTGGCGAACTTTTCCGGTTTTGTTATCGCCGTATCGTTCAGCTTCTATGCCAATGCGCGCTTCACCTTTAACGCCAGCACCACCACGCTTCGCTACATGATGTACGTGGGATTTATGGGAACACTGAGCGCCGTTGTTGGCTGGATGGCTGACAAATGTTCCCTGCCGCCACTCCTTACTCTTGTCACCTTTTCAGCTATCAGCCTGATATGCGGATTCATTTATTCAAAGTTCATTGTCTTTAGGGATGCGAAATGAAAATCTCATTAGTCGTTCCGGTCTTCAATGAAGAAGCCACGATACCTATTTTCTATAAAACGGTTCGCGAGTTTGAAGAGTTAAAACCGTATGAAGTTGAGATTGTTTTCATCAACGACGGAAGCAAAGATGCGACTGAATCAATAATTAACAAAATAGCTGCATCTGATCCGCTCGTTATTCCGCTTTCGTTTACGCGAAACTTCGGTAAAGAACCTGCTCTTTTCGCGGGTCTCGACCATGCAACCGGGGATGCGGTCATTCCTATTGATGTCGATTTACAGGATCCGATAGAAGTTATCCCCCATCTCATTGAGAAGTGGCAGGCTGGCGCGGATATGGTGCTGGCTAAGCGCTCAGACCGCTCAACTGACGGGCGCATGAAGCGTAAGACAGCTGAATGGTTTTATAAGCTGCATAATAAAATCAGCAATCCGAAAATTGAAGAGAACGTCGGTGATTTCCGGTTAATGAGCCGTGATGTTGTCGAAAATATTAAACAGATGCCAGAACGTAATCTGTTTATGAAAGGCGTTCTGTCATGGGTGGGCGGCAAGACTGATGTAGTTGGATACGCCCGCGCTGAGCGTGTTGCCGGCGATTCAAAATTCAATGGCTGGAAATTATGGAATCTGGCGCTGGAAGGAATAACTTCTTTCTCAACATTTCCGCTCCGCATATGGACGTACATTGGATTGTTTATTGCAGGTATGTCGTTCCTTTACGGTACATGGATGATTATAGATAAATTAATATTTGGAAATAATGTTCCTGGCTACCCGTCTCTTCTTGTTTCTGTACTTTTCCTGGGTGGCGTTCAATTGATAGGAATAGGTATTCTTGGGGAATATATTGGCAGGATTTACATAGAAACTAAAAAAAGGCCTAAATACATAATTAAGAATGGGAAGAAAAATGGTTAACAATAGATTAAAAATGGTAATTGCTATCCTTATAGTTTTCTCATTGGTGTATTCAATAGGATTTATTACACCAATGAACTCTGATGACTATACTTATGCCCTAAGAGAGCTTTCGCTTTCTAGCGTAAAAATGCACTATTTGGGATGGAGCGGAAGGGTTGTGTCAGATACGCTCAGCACATCTCTATTAAAGTTTTTCTCCCCGCATATTTACAATGCAATAAACTCAGCAGCGCTAACATTAATGGTGTTGTGCTGGACAATGATCCCAGCGACATTAACAAAGTCGTCACCGTCCCCATATGTGATGATTTTCTTATTTTTCTTATACTTCATTGCAAATCCAGCTCTCGGTCAAACTAACTTCTGGCTTGTTGGGCTAGCAAATTACTTATGGACCAACATGTTCATTGCCATTTATATACTAATTTCTATATATTTAAGCAATGCCAAAAAATCCAATTTAATACTCTTTGTATATGCCATATCATCGATATTTGCAGGTTGCTCAAATGAAAATACATCTCTTGTAGTTGTATTAATTTCTGTAGCATATTTTTTTATAATGAATAGAAATAAATATCTACTGATTGGCGTATTCGGATCTGCAATAGGCGCAGGGGTTCTCCTGCTGGCTCCGGGAAACCTATCCCGTGCGTCTACAATACAAGACTGGTACAACCAACCACTTGCATGGAGGGTTCTTGAGCACTTTTCAGAAAGGCTGCCATCAGCAATGGGGGCATATTGGCAGGTCTATATTGCATTTATAATACTACTAATCTCTGTAGTGTTATCAAGGAATAGTAGCAGCAAACTTATGTTTGGAAGCTTTTTATTCATACTGGGTGCAATTGCTGCAAATGTTGCGTTCCTTGCATCTCCTGCAATGCCCAGCAGGGCTCTCAATGGAGCACTCTGCTTTATGATTCTTTCGATTTCCTTTGTTGCTCATTCTGCATTTACGAAATTTAACAAAGCTTCCATTTATTTATCTATTACTACATATGCAATGGCTTTTTTATATTTCATTCCATCATACATTCTCTATTACTCATCAATTAAATCAATAAGCAAACAAACGGAGATTAGGGAAGAAATAATAGACAGGGCGAAAGATAACAAACAAGATCAAGCGATAATTCCTGATTATTACTTTCCACCGGTACTGCATGCAGGCCCAAGTCTTGATACGTTTAACAGTGAAGCAATGTCTAGATACTACGGGATTGATGTAAAAATAACTGCTCCAGGATTTTTCGACTATTCGCGAGCCTTTAATCTCAAACCTCTTAATATTAAC
This sequence comes from Salmonella sp. K21076, assembly GCF_039650795.1. Classification (NCBI taxonomy): domain Bacteria; kingdom Pseudomonadati; phylum Pseudomonadota; class Gammaproteobacteria; order Enterobacterales; family Enterobacteriaceae; genus Salmonella; species Salmonella sp. K21076. The sequence continues at coordinate 160,373 of NZ_JBCLYA010000046.1, read as the reverse complement.
GCAAAAATATGTAACAACGTTTATATAAAATCATTATGGATATATAAACAGCAAATGGGCATTAAAACCTTTGTAATATTTGAGTTTAATAAGAATCCTGCTGATTCTCTTGATGAGAATACAGCGATGTTCATTAGCTTAAAAACAAAGGATGGAAAAGTTATAAATGCAGATGTCGACAAGAAGACATTTCAAATAGACGGAAGATGGCTTTCAGGACGGGCGATTAACGGCATAGATTCAAATGAATTAGAATCAATTACATCTGGGACATGGGACGTTAGAACAGGGGCGAGGACAAATGAGAATATTACGGAAATAATTAAATAACATTCATGTATAATTAATGTTCCCCGCCACCAATGGGTAACGGGCGGCGGGGATTCCTACATATCGTATGTCACAAATGCCCCATCAGGTTTCTTAGCAAGAAGTCGCAATGCGCCATCAGTCCCAAAAAAGAACCCAACGGAGCCATAGTGCATTAATCCAGACTCCGGCAACTGACCAATACACGCAGGATACGCATGTGCCCAAAGCCCATCCGGTTCAACTCCACCACAGATGCAGGAACACCGTCTTTTAGTGCGGATAAACTGACCCCTACTGGTTTCACTACCGGGTAAAGGAATCTGATAATCTGCGGTCAATGTGAATCACCACAGGTTTAACAGACACCTCAGATCCATTTAAGATGACTTAAAGAGAGGTGCCTATGAGCGGTAAACGTTATCCCGAAGAGTTTAAAATTGAAGCGGTAAGACAGGTTGTTGAGCGCGGCCATTCTGTTTCCAGCGTCGCAACACATCTCGATATTACTACCCACAGTCTTTACGCCAGGATAAAGAAGTACGGGTCGAACTCCTCCACCAATAAAGAAATAAAGAGCAGTCAGATGATCAGACCGGAATCCGCCGACTCCCGAAAGAGTTGAAGCGGGTTACTGACGAACGGGACATATTAAAAAAAGCCGCAGTAGACTCAATTGGTCACTGCAACCATGAATGACAAAAGATGGAGTCCTGAATGCGCTCCTGATGGCCGTGTGGCGACATAATCACCCGCTATGAATGGCAGTCGATCCTGAAATCGCACGGACTGGAGGGCAGTATGAGCCGTCGTGGCAACTGTCATGAAAATGCGGTTGCAGAAAGCTTTTTCCAGCTACTGAAGCGTGAACGGATAAAGAAAAAGATCTACGGAACGAGAGACGAAGCCAGAAGCGATATTTTTAATTACATAGAAATGTTTTATAACAGTAGACGTCGGCATGGTTCGAGCGAGCAGATGCCACCGGCTGAATATGAAAACCTATATCATCAACGACTCAGAAGTGTCCAGGTTATCCGTGGCGATTCACAGATATGCTCACCTTGCGCCTAATCATTTAACGGAACACGCGAGGAAAATAGACGACATTTTTGGTGATGATGTCCCAAATATGTCCCATATGGAAAATAAGGAGGAAATAAAGAAGCGTAACGCGTTGATTTATAAGTGGCGCGCCCTGCAGGATTCGAACCTGCGACCCACGGCTTAGAAGGCCGTTGCTCTATCCAACTGAGCTAAGGGCGCCTTGTGAAGTGAAGACTTCATGTAGACGAAACGCGAGAATTATACGGTCAGGCACTCCTGAGTCAATGGCTTTTGTTCTGGTTGCTGACTAAGTGTACGAATATCGTCTTTTCTGGCGCAATGCCAGGTTCCAGGAAATCGCCTGGACACATCTCAGCACGCATAAAGTGGGAATTAAAGCCGCCAGTATTTAGATAATCAATCAGTTTCTTTAATATTTCACCATGACTCACCTGCCGTGTAGGATATTTTTTATGCTGAGTATCGCTATTAAGGAACAAAACAGTCACTTTGAGCATGGTTTGAAAATCATCATGACGCGTCTGGCGAATCAATGGCAGCAGAAAATTGACTTTCTGCCGCCAGAAGAGATAGATAATGCCGATATCGCTTTCCTGACCCTGGATGATGATTGGTTCAGCGCAGGCTGTTACCAGATACCTATGCATACTCAACATCAGCTACGGGTAATTATTTGTAATAAATGCGATAAAGAAAAGCTCATGTTCAGACCATGTCTGTATATGCTGCCGCATATTTATCGGGAAGATGATGTTGAAGAAATTACCCGGAAAATGATATTGATCTTACATAAGCGAGCGCTTCGACATAGCGTCCCTTCTGGCATCTGCCACTACTGCACGACTCGCCATTTTTCAGTAACAGAACGTCACTTATTAAAACTGATCGCCAGCGGTTATCATTTAAGCGAAACGGCCGCTTTACTTTCACTTTCTGAAGAGCAGACAAAGTCACTCCGCCGGAGCATTATGCGAAAATTACATGTTAAAACGGAGCAGCAGTTTTTAAAATATATTAGAGTTAACCTTCATTTCTTACTCAGTAAGTAAACTCACTTAACTTTTTACAAAGCTTACGAAATATCTCACCAATAATTAAGTAACGATACCTACAGGCATTTTTTTAACGCTGCCACAATGATACCCATAATATCCTGATAGATTCAGGGGTCAAAAATATATGGCTGCATCATAAATGCCTGAAGGAGTGTTTGGTGGCACAGGGTACTTTATTAAAGGAAAGGATAAATCCCCCACACCTGGCGTCTTCGCCAACACGCCATTCATATCTCAACAGCGGATTGTTAAAATCTGAGCCAATCGTTCATCTCTCAACTGCGCAATTAATCGGCTATGAGGTCCTGACGCAACTTCCGTCAGAACATGATAGCGAAGTTTTTTTTCAGCAGTTAATGCTGATGGAAGGCATTGAAACATCAGAGCAACGAGGCATTGCTTTTTACGCTGGTGCAACGATGGGACAAGGTTATTTATGGCCAGCCATATTACCAGATATATATTAGAGCAATGGAAAAAGCAGGATGCGCAGCGTACCATGCAGGGAAAGACACCGCCGTTTAAGAAATGCCAAAGACTGCGCCTGCCGTTATCACTCTCCAACGCCGCAGATATTTGATCGCCTTGAGTTACTGAACCAACAGCTAAATTATGCCTTGCCGGTTGGTATCATTTCTCAGGCAATAATTACAACTGATAACTACCTCGGCTATTCATTGAGTCACTACTTATTTTCCGGAAAACGTACCGCAGCATTCCGCTCATTAGATGACATTTCTTTGTGGATTGAAAAGGGGTCGCTCAGACAACTGATTGTAGATATGGAGACGCTACCTGTCTCCTGTATTGAGGCGCTTAACCAGCTACACGCGCTCAGTTGGCAACAAAGCGATATCCAGATTTACCTGCTGGTATCAGATAAAACCCCCGCTATAGCTCAGTTTATCCGTATGGCTGGGCGTTTTTTTGTCCTGTCGCGACGACAAAATCTGGCCTCTGTACGCGAAGCCTTGTTATCAGCCGCCGAACCTCGCTTATCGGAAAGCTTTAGCCGTACTGACTGGTTGATGATTGAAACTTTAGCGCAAGGTGCCTCTTTAAAAGAAATAGCACGTCAGCAAAGCGTACCTTATCATCGTGTGGTTTACCGGCTTAAACAACTTATCACCCTCCTTAACCTTCCCCACAGGCAAAGCTTTCTTCGGCTGATCCAGCAGCTAAACGTTACTTTCCACGACATTTTTTAACGAAGTAACGTTTTGGTGAATAAGATTTTTTAAGAAATTACTTATTTTCACTGCCATTAAATGTAAATATTTCACATAAAATTAATATTTACAACTCGTCCTGGTAAGCGACAAAAAATTTTTTCTTACATCGTCCCCTGTTCCTCCTTGTTTTTTGCGGTCTCCAGCGTCAACATCTTTCTGTTATTACATAACAAATACTAAACAATTAGTCTTTCATATTATTTTTATACTTAAAAACAACAGTTTAAACTACTTAATGTCAACTCTAAAGAAAATAGCTCCACCACGAACAAATTTTCTATAACGTCACAGAACATCCTACCCGCTATCCATAATTCGCATTTCGCAAGACTTTTCCGAGAAATCAGACCAGGTATAATCCATATTGTTTTTACTTAATCAGAAATTTCTTTTTTGTTGGTGCGAAATGGATATTCCACATATTTATTACTCTTACGCAAAATAGCCAGTCAACAGGGAGGTCTCATTCTTTATTATTGCTCCACCGTGTGGTGTGTAGATCTGGCTATTTCACAATCTTTAAGGTGTCTGACGCTTATTCTAAAACGAAGGACGCATAACAGTCTGAGGCATACAACAATGAAACCTGCATCTGTTATCATTATGGACGAACACCCTATTGTAAGAATGTCGATCGAAGTTTTACTCGGTAAAAATAGCAATATTCAGGTTGTCCTGAAAACGGATGATAGCCGAACAGCGATAGAGTATCTGCGCACTTATCCTGTTGATCTTGTCATTCTGGATATTGAATTACCGGGCACCGACGGCTTTACCTTACTTAAACGAATCAAATCTATCCAGGAACATACCCGGATACTTTTTTTATCGTCGAAATCAGAGGCTTTTTATGCCGGAAGAGCAATAAGAGCGGGCGCAAACGGATTTGTAAGTAAACGCAAAGACCTCAATGATATTTATAATGCGGTAAAAATAATTTTATCCGGCTATTCTTTTTTTCCATCTGAGACGCTTAACTTTATCAGTAATACCCGTCCCCCCAAAGGCGGGCACCATGATATGCCACTTTCTAACCGCGAAGTTACCGTGCTGCGCTATCTGGCCAATGGAATGTCTAACAAAGAAATTGCCGAGCAACTTTTATTGAGTAACAAGACTATCAGCGCGCATAAGGCCAATATATTTTCTAAACTTGGCCTTCACTCTATCGTTGAGCTTATCGATTACGCCAAATCACACGAATTATTGTAAATGTACTCCCGGCGAATTATCGTTCGGGAGCCAAAATAACGGACACTAATTGTAATTGATCAGGAAGGTCGCATCCGCGTTAGCAAGACCGGGCTGCACGCCATCGGCTAAGGCGATATAGTTCGCATAGAATTTCAGGGTAGCATTGCCGTTGTTGTCAATATCGACGGCCTTGCTGGCCTGTTCAAGTGGCAATCGACGTTGATCGCCATCGCGAATTTCAATCGCCAGTTTTTGCGCCATTGCCGTATCAGCAAGCGCCAGTAATGCCGTGCCGGGCGCTGGCGTCCCGGAAAACGTTATAGACGCCGAACCTGGCGGGCAGCCTTCAAGTTTTAGGCTAAAGGCTACCGGTTGCGTAGCGTCCCCGGCGACGTGAAGCTGTTTTGTCGGCCAGGTGCCGAGGTTAACCGACTTGTTACTGTCGCCCGCAACCACGGCGCAGGTAAAATCCACCACGTTACCGCGCAGTTCAATATTCACTTCGCCCAGAGATGAGTTGGCCTGACTCAGCGGGCTTAACAAAACACAACCGATAGCGATGAAAACGCGCCGAAGAATCATTATGCCTCCTTAATCATAATCGACTCGTAGATAGCCGCGCGCAGTAAACGGCCCTTCCGCCGGTTTATTCCCCGTCACGCTGATCGGCCAGGCGCGAATACCTACGCGAGCGGCGGCGTTATCATCAAGATGAAACGGAATTTTACTCGACAAATTATTGGGTGTGAGCGGCGTACCGTTGCTATTAGCAACCACAAAGCCTAAATCCGGGTTATCGGACACCATCGCCTGCCCTGAGGCCTTTTCGGCTTCAAGCCGCATCGATAAATAGGCTTGCGCCGCGACGTTGGTACATTTGATAGCGATAGTTTTCGCTTGCGGCGTGACGCCTTGCGGACGATTACCCGCTCCCGCCTGACTAAATAACGGCGCGCCGATATCGCCGAAATCAAACTCCACGACCTGTCCGGCATTCACTTCACAGTTTTGCGGTACTTCCACTTTGCCGCTGTAGCTAATGGTATACACCGGCGTGCTCAACGCGTCGCCGGTAGAGGTCGTCACATAGACGGTAAACATTGTCTGGCGGGGGATCGTCACTATATTAATAAAAGGCCGTATCACTTTTAATTTAAAAACCAGCTTTGAGTCCTGCACGCCAAACGGCTTTTGCTGCGACACGTTAGAGTCGACGCCCATGCGAATATAGTTACGGGGCGGATAAAATACGCCAGCGACACTATCGGTTATGCTCATCGCGCCCAGAAGGTAGTCATTCAACTTGAGGTATTTAAAATTTCCTTCGGTGCTTTGTACCGGTAATTCTGATACATAGCTTCGGTAGGTATAATTCACCGTTGTCCCCGCCGGGCACGTCGCGTTTACGCCGCACCAATCTGATTTTTTCAGCAGCGTCACCACCTGTCCCGGCTGATTATTGCCGCTGGTGAAAACATCTGACAGGTCATAAAAGATATCGGTCGCCGTCCCGTTTGAATTACGGCAAACCGTCGCCAGCGCGGGATGGGTGAAAAAGAGTGCGGTCCCCGCCAGCAATAGCGCTGAGTATATTTTCATCTCTATTTTTCCTTTTATGACGACGGACGGATACAGGTCGCGCTGGCTATCGTAATCGCCTGCTTCAGGCTATCCTCCGCCAGGGCGTAAGGGGCGATACAACGCGCGTTTTTCCCCTCTCCCCACTGGATGAACAGTTCACCTTTTAGCGGCAAGCCGCTCAGATAAATTTGTCCGTCATCGCCGACCATGCTGGTAATGCCGCTGGCGGTTTCTCGTACTATCGCGCCAAACGGTAACGGACGTCCGCCAAGCCTCGCGGTAATGATTGCCCTTACGCCTATCCGCGTATCAAAAGCAGCCCGCACCAGCGCGCCTTCAGTCGGCACCACGCTGCTGACGTTATTTTCGACATCGGTATGGTTGTCCATCGTGTTGGTATCTAACGCGACGCGGTTATAGCGATATACCGTGGCGTAGGGCATTACCGCATAGCCCCGCCAGTCCGTTTTCACGCCGGTCTGGTTTTCGATGCGCACGCCTTTCGCTCCCGGCGCTTTAATCAAGACATTGGTATCGCCCAACGGTTGGCTAAACGTAATACCATCCGTATGACCGACCACGCCGCCGGAAAGTTGCCAGTTATAGTCATGCTGATCGCGATCGTAGTTATATCCCACGCCCAGCGTGCCATACGTCGCCTGCCAGCTAGCGCTGGCGCTGCCGCTATGACCATTGGTACTGCTACGCCCCTGCGTCACGCTGTAGCTCAGATTACGTCCTTCCAGAAGCGTGCCGCCCACACCGGTCTGCCAGCTATTGTCGCCGTCGCGGTTGCGGTTGGCGTTAAACGTGGCATAAGTACGATCAAGAATAGTGTCGCGCGCATAGCGCCGTCCGGTCAGAACGCTAAACGGAACGGACATATTGAATGCCAGAATGCGGTCGGCGCCTGAGATCCCCACCGACTCGCTCCACGACCATGACAGCGAATAACTTATGCCTTGCCATCCACTGGCGTATCCCAGTTGATACCAGGTATTGGTATCCGCCGTATTCCAGTAATTTTGTTGACTGCCGGAAAGATACAGTGACCCGTAATTCCCCAGATTTTGCGAAATATTGACCTGAAAGCGGCCTTTTTTGCTGTAGCGGAGATTGTGGTAGCTCTGCGCCACCGGCACTTTATGGCGGCGTCCGTCGCTATCGTATTCGTAGTCGTACCCTTCCATACTGCGGTATGCCACATCATCCAGGGTGTAAAATCCGCGCGTGGAATAGCGGTAACCCAGCAATTGAAAATTAGTCCCGTAATTATTCAGCGATTTGGCGTACAGAAAACGCAACGATTGCCCCTGATGGGTGCTGTCATCTGCCAGTTGGCTACGCGCATGTGTGACATCGACCGACACGGCCCCCCAGTCACCCAAATTTTGCCCCGCCCCGACCACCACAGCACGGTAACGATCGGCAAGTTGCGTACCGCCGTAAGCCGTCAGCCCCGCAGGCAGGCCGGCAATCACCGTTCCCTGGAAAAAGAATAGCGAAGACTGCTGACTATTGCCGCTGCGAAAATCCCCGGCCACCAGGTCATACTTCACCCTGCCCTCACGCTGCAATAGCGGAACGGTAGAGTAAGGCACCGTGTAACGTTGTTGGCTACCGTCTTTTTCATCTACCGTCACCTCAAGGTCGCCGCTGGAAGAGGTAGGATTAAGATCGGTAATCGCAAACGCGCCCGGCGGCACATAGCTTTGGTAGATAACATACCCGTTCTGTCGTATCGTCAGCTTTGCCGCCGTCCGGGCGATCCCTCTGACCGTGGGGGCGTAGCCCTGCAGGCTATCGGGATACATATTGTCAGAAGAGTACAGCCGCGCTCCGCGAAAGCCGACGCTGTCGAAAACATCGTTCCCGGTATGGCTGTCCCCCATGACCAGTTCGCTTTTTAGCGGAATGATGGCGCGCTGTACCCAGGTGCCAATGTTGTTCCAGCGTTGCGAATGATAGCCGTCCCCTTTCGAATAGCTCCAGGCTCCGTTATTACGCAGCCGCCAGGGGCCATAGTTCAACCCGCTCAGCAGACTCAAAAAATAGCTATCGCTGTCTGTTCCGCGGCTACCGGTAAAACTGTAATTAATGAGTGCGGCGGGTATCCCTTCATCCCACTCTTCCGGCGGGATATAGCCACGCGCGCTGTTGAGCAATGACGCCTGCGGCAAGCTAATGTTTAAGCGCATCGACGCGAAATCGAACGCGACCTCCGCGCCCGGGATTTTCTCAGGAAGGTGAATACACGTGGTATCGACGCCTTTATCTGAGACAGGGAACACCGCGGTATTCACGCCCAGCCGTTTAATCCTCTCCGGTGTAAAACAAGGCATCAGGCCGCCGGATTTATCGCCGGCGCCCACGGCGCCCGCCTCAAAACGAATATCCTGCGTCGCTACGAATTCGTCGTTACGCCAGATATCCACCCGGTAAATACCGGGAGGCTGATGATTACCTTTTTCAAAGCGAGATAAATCCGCCACGGACGCGGTATCCGCCGACAAAAACGCAGGGTTGAAATAACTTTCGCCGCGGCTCGTCAGCGGACACAGAGCTGCCAACACCGACAGCGCCACGCCGCTTAACGGTGATACATAGCCGGGAAATCGCCCTGCAAACCAGGTTGTCTTCTTCATCGTGTTCTCGTGTGGCTTCACGCTCTCTGCTTAACCGAGACTGGCTGTTGTCGCCGACGTCAATGCGCCGTAATCATTGACGGTCTGAAATGTCACGCTGCCCTGCGCGCCAGTCGGTAAGGGAATTTGCATGTCGCTTTTTGGCGCGATCATCACGTTATCAATCTTTTTCGCACCCACGCTGATATTGACCAGCGTGAGGTAATAAGCAGATGGGTTGGTTATCTTGAGATGGTTGCCGACACGGGAAAATTTCAGCAAGGTCGGCGCGTCTTCCGGCGTCTGCGGCAAATTCGCCGGACGCACGAACAGTTTGATGCGCGACAGAATCGCCAGTTGCAGAACGTTTTTTCCTTCAATATGACTTTTATCGACCGACGGGATGGCTTTCACGTTCATCCAGAATAACGACTCCCGATCCTCGGGTAGCGGTTGCCCGGCGTAGATAATACGCAGCGTGTTTTCACTTTTGGGCTCGCTGACGAATAAAGGCGGCGTAACGATAAACGTTTTTTCTTTCTGCCCAGCGTTATTTTCGATCCATGAATTGACGAGGTAACGTTCTTGAGTATCGCTATTACTGATTGCCAGAGAAGTCTGTTTCGCCGCCGAGGGATAAATAACACGCGTGGCGCCTAATGCAATCCCCCCCGCCGCCTGTACGTTCAGCGAAGTAAATAACGTGAGAAGAACAATAAATCCTAATTTTATACTATTCAGCATGGTAAAAAATACCTTTTGCATTGAGTCACGTCGGCAAGAAAATTCATGGGTAAACCAGCGTAAACCACACTTCTGAATGAATTCGTCCCGGCGTCATATTTTCTGAAATTGCCCGATAGCGGGCGGTAAAATGCAAAGTCATTTCTGACGTTAAAATGGGCGCGTAATGAAGCGGTAACGTGTTAGGTATGATTTGCCGCTGCTGGTCATCAAATAACGCCAGGCCGATTCCGGCATTACCGATACCTTCGCCGCTGGCCAGAAAAACATGGGGATCTTCCGCAGGCGTAACGCCGGCAAACGCAATGCCGACATGACGCCAGACCTCCGCGCTACAGGAGATTAACCGTAACGAAAATGGAACGCTGACGGGAGCGAAGCTGCCAGGACCGGTAAACGCATTCGTGCGGTACTGTCCCATCAGTACGCGCAAATCCTGGCTTTCAGTGGCGACAGCGCAGCCGCCATTGACCAGTTGTCCGCGCAGGTGAACACGCCCGCTCTCTACCATTACCGGCTGCGCAATGACGGGCGACATCAAAACAAGCCCCACTAGCGCCGCGCCTTTCCTTATCATCTGCTATGTTCTCTTTTATCCCCGATAGCCTCTTCCGTTGAGACGCCTCCCTTCCCTGGCGTTCCCTGACGGGATTATTCGTATTTCATGATAAAGGTGGCGTCGGCATTAGCCTGGCCTGGCGTCGCGGCGGCGGTTGCCTTATAGCGTGCGGTAAAACGCAGCGTATTGGTGCCTTCAACCAGCGCCTGCTTCGCCGAGAAGGTCGCGCCGTCCGGCTTCAACGGTGAGGAGGTGTTATCAAGAATCTCAATCCCGACGCCGGTTGCGGTAGTGCTATTGTCCGCAGAGGAGACCGCCAGCAAATTAGTGTTGGTGTTATCTGCCTGACCAGAGAAAGCCACGGCAGCGGTGGCCGCCACTTTTGGATCGCAGTCATTCAGGACGATGGAGAAAGGCACCTGCGCGGTCGTATCACCAATCGCCGTAAAGCTGGCGGTACGGTATTGACCCAGCGTCACCGTTTGATCGGCGGATTTAGTGCTAACGGCACAGGCTGCATAAACCAGTTTACCTTCGAAATGAATAGTACCGCCGCTCACGCTCACCGGAGTAGGATCAGCCGCAACCGCTGCGCCAGCGACAAACATCAGACTCGCAATAGTAGAGGTCATTAATTTATGTTTCATGGATTTTCCTTGAATTACACACACCCGGTTTCGATATCCTGTCGGCTCCGTTTGAATTATTATCGACATAGCATGTCAGAAAAGTTATCTCTGCATCCTGTAAAGATAGATATCGCAGATTAATTAGTTTTCTGTTTCTCCCCTGAGTATCAGACGCAGTAATTAATCTTTGCGAATATGACATTTCGTCACGGTAATAAATTAAACATTTCGCTAAATAAAAAATAGCCGCAAACTCTTTTAATGACCTAAGCTAATTCTTATTTGGATATAAGAAGGGTCTAATCTTATTTTGTATAAAATGTCGCATTATGCCGCCCGATGCTATTAACGGCGAGGGATTACGGTAACCATAGCCAGGGTGATGAATTGTTTCTTTTTGGTTAATCATGGCGCGCTTACTGGTCACGTCTCAGTATCGTCAACGGACGGGGGAGACGTCGCGTTTGCATCGGAAACACAAACGTTAACTGACAGCGAGGCCCGCTTCTGACAAAATAGCGTTATCCCCTTTGACTTGAAGTAACAGATGGAATCTTCTCTCTGATGGCAGCAAAGATTATTGACGGTAAAACGATTGCGCAGCAGGTGCGATCTGAGGTTGCTCAAAAAGTTCAGGCACGCGTCGCAGCGGGTCTTCGCGCTCCCGGCCTGGCTGTGGTGTTGGTCGGCAGCAATCCGGCCTCACAGATTTATGTCGCAAGCAAACGTAAAGCGTGCGACGAAGTGGGATTCGTCTCCCACTCCTATGACCTGCCAGAAACCACCAGCGAAGCCGAACTGCTGGCGCTTATCGATACTCTGAATGCAGATAACACGATCGATGGTATTCTGGTGCAGTTGCCTTTACCGGCAGGTATCGACAACGTTAAAGTGCTGGAGCGTATCGCGCCGGATAAAGACGTAGACGGTTTTCATCCTTATAACGTCGGTCGTCTGTGCCAGCGTGCGCCGCGCCTGCGTCCCTGTACGCCCCGCGGTATTGTGACCCTGCTTGAGCGCTACAATATTGATACCTACGGCCTGAATGCGGTGGTCATTGGCGCGTCTAATATCGTTGGACGCCCGATGAGCATGGAGCTGCTGCTGGCTGGCTGTACGACTACCGTTACGCACCGCTTTACCAAAGATCTGCGTCATCATGTCGAGCATGCTGATTTGCTCATTGTCGCCGTTGGTAAACCGGGCTTTATTCCCGGCGAATGGATTAAAGAAGGCGCAATTGTGATTGATGTCGGTATTAACCGTCTGGAAAATGGCAAGGTCGTTGGCGACGTCGTGTTTGACGAAGCCGCGGCGCGCGCGTCATACATCACGCCAGTACCGGGCGGCGTCGGCCCGATGACGGTCGCCACGCTTATCGAAAACACGCTGCAGGCGTGCATTGAATATCACGATCCACAAGGAAAATAACATGGCGACATTCTCTTTAGGCAAGCACCCGCACGTCGAGCTGTGCGATCTGCTCAAGCTGGAAGGCTGGAGCGAAAGCGGCGCGCAGGCGAAAATCGCCATTGCCGACGGGTTGGTGAAGGTTGATGGCGCGGTTGAAACGCGTAAACGCTGCAAAATTGTCGCCGGGCAAACCGTTAGCTTCGAAGGCCAAAGTGTGAACGTCGTGGCCTGATTACGCTGTCTTTTCAGATAATCATCCACTTAATCCTCTACGTTCCAACTGCTAGCATGGCTATTTCCCTGTGAACGATCGCTATGCCTACCGTTATCACCCACGCCGCCGTTCCTCTGTGTCTTGGCGCAGGCTTAGGCCTGAAAGTTATCCCTCCTCGCCTGCTGTTTGCCGGTGTTGTGCTGGCGATGCTCCCCGATGCTGACGTGCTGGCCTTTAAATTTGGCGTCGCCTACGGCAACGTGTTCGGCCATCGCGGATTTACCCACTCTTTACTTTTCGCATTCGTCCTCCCCCTGTTGTGCGTACTCGCGGGACGACGATGGTTTCGAGCGGGGCAGGTGCGCTGCTGGCTGTTTTTAACCGTTTCATTGTTGTCGCACAGCCTGCTGGATTCGATAACCACGGGTGGTAAAGGCGTCGGATGGCTGTGGCCGTGGTCGGATGAACGTTTCTTTGCACCCTGGCAGGTAATTAAAGTCGCGCCGTTTGCGCTTTCAAGCTACATCACGCCGTATGGGCATCAGGTGATTGTTTCGGAGCTGCTATGGGTGTGGCTACCGGGGGGCGTGCTAATAGGGATATTGGGCTGGCACAGATGGCGTATAGGGGACGAAAAGCGGACTCGCTAATGTCGGACGGCGCTACGCTTACCCGACCTGTAGATTTCATCTCAGGTAGGCCGGATAAGACGCCCTGCGTCTTATCCGGCAATACGGCAATTACTTACGTCGCCAGGTGGTGCCCTGCGGGCCATCTTCCAGAATAATACCCATTTCAGTGAGACGATCGCGCGCCGCGTCCGCCGCCGCCCAGTCTTTCGCTTTACGGGCATCCAGACGCTGTTGAATCAAGGCTTCAATTTCCGCAACTTCACCGTCATCCGCCTGCGCGCCGCTTTGCAGGAAAACATCCGGCTCCTGCTCCAGCAGTCCCAGCACGCCGGAAATCTTCCGCAGATGAGACGCCATCGCATTCGCGGCGGTCATATCTTCGCCCTTCAGACGGTTGACTTCACGCGCCATGTCAAACAGGACGGAGTAGGCTTCCGGCGTATTGAAATCGTCATTCATCGCCTCCACGAAACGCGCTTCAAACGCTTCGCCGCCCGCCGGGGCCGCTGATTTATCCGTTCCACGCAATGCAGTGTATAACCGCTCCAGCGAGGCGCGCGCCTGCTTGAGGTTCTCTTCGCTGTAGTTCAGTTGGCTACGGTAATGCCCGGACATCAGGAAGTAGCGCACGGTTTCCGCATCGTAGTATTTCAGCACGTCGCGCACGGTAAAGAAGTTGCCCAGCGATTTGGACATCTTCTCGCGATCCACCATCACCATACCGGAGTGCATCCAGTAGTTGACGTATTCGCCGTCATGCGCGCAGGTAGACTGGGCAATCTCGTTTTCATGGTGCGGGAACATCAGATCGGAACCGCCGCCGTGAATATCAAAATGGTTGCCCAACTGCTTACAGTTCATCGCCGAACATTCAATGTGCCAGCCCGGACGCCCTTCGCCCCACGGCGACGGCCAGCTCGGCTCGCCCTCTTTCGACATTTTCCACAGCACGAAGTCCATCGGGTTACGCTTCACGTCAACGACATCCACGCGCGCGCCCGCCTGAAGCTGCTCAAGATCCTGACGGGAAAGCTGCCCATAAGTCGGATCGGTCGGTACATCAAACATCACATCGCCGTTATCCGCCACATAGGCGTGCCCTTTCTCGATTAAGGTGCGGGTGAGCTCGATAATTTCCTGAATATGGTGCGTCGCACGCGGCTCGCTGTCCGGACGCAGAATATTCAGCGCGTCGAAGTCCTGATGCATTTCCGCAATCATTCTGTCGACCAGCGCGACAAAACTTTCGCCGTTTTCATTGGCGCGTTTAATAATTTTATCGTCGATATCGGTAATGTTACGCACATACTTCAGCTTATAACCGAGAAAACGCAAATAGCGCGCGACAACGTCAAAAGCGACAAACGTGCGTCCGTGGCCAATGTGGCAGAGATCGTAAACGGTGATACCACACACGTACATGCCGACTTCCCCGGCATGAATGGGTTTGAATTCCTCTTTTTGGCGCGTCAGTGTATTAAAAATTTTTAACATCGAAGATTCCGTATAGACGTGTGTGGGTAATTAGGTGTGTATAATACTCATAATTCAACCTTGAAGCAGCACACTTTGCAAGGTGATCGCAGCTTACGATTATGCTATAACAAGCCCCTATATGTGCCCCATTGCGGGCTAAAGCACCACTCTCTTGGAACAGGATGCAAAAATGGTTACTTTCCACACTAATCACGGCGATATCGTAATCAAAACCTTTGATGATAAAGCGCCTGAAACAGTTAAAAACTTCCTGGACTACTGCCGCGAAGGTTTTTACAACAACACCATTTTCCACCGTGTGATTAACGGTTTTATGATTCAGGGCGGCGGCTTTGAGCCGGGCATGAAACAGAAAGCCACCAAAGAGGCGATCAAAAACGAAGCCAACAATGGTCTGAAAAATACCCGTGGTACGCTGGCGATGGCGCGTACTCAGGCACCACATTCGGCTACCGCGCAATTCTTCATCAACGTGGCAGACAACGACTTCCTGAACTTCTCCGGCGAAAGTCTGCAGGGCTGGGGCTACTGCGTCTTTGCGGAAGTCGTAGAAGGTATGGACGTGGTAGATAAAATCAAAGGCGTCGCCACTGGCCGTAGCGGTATGCACCAGGACGTACCAAAAGAAGACGTCATCATTGAAAACGTGACCGTCAGCGAGTAATCGTGGCGACACTGTTTATTGCAGACTTGCATCTGCAAACGGAAGAACCGGCGATCGTCGCCGGTTTTCTGCGTTTTTTAGCCGTAGAAGCCCGTCAGGCCGACGCGCTGTATATTCTTGGCGATCTCTTCGAGGCTTGGATTGGCGACGACGACCCCAACCCGCTACATCGTGAAATGGCCGTTGCCATTAAATCGCTGGTTGATTCCGGCGTCCCTTGCTTCTTTATTCATGGTAATCGCGACTTCCTGATTGGCAAACGCTTTGCCCGCGAAAGCGGCATGACGCTACTACCGCAGGAAAAAGTGCTCGACCTGTATGGCCGCAATGTGTTGATTATGCACGGCGATACGCTCTGTACCGATGATGCCGGATATCAGGCGTTTCGCGCCAAAGTCCATAATCCGTGGGTTCAACGGCCGTTCCTTACCCTGCCGCTGTTTATCCGCCGCCGTATCGCCGCCAGAATGCGCGCCGGCAGTAAAGCCGCCAACAGCAGCAAATCGCTGGATATTATGGACGTCAATGCGCAGACCGTCGTCGCCGAAATGGAAAAACACCGCGTACAGTGGCTGATTCACGGTCACACCCACCGCCCGGCGGTGCATGAACTTTCCGCCAACGGCCAGCCCGCGTTCCGCGTGGTGTTAGGCGCATGGCATCATGAAGGTTCAATGGTAAAAGTCACGCCGGATAACGTGGAGTTAATCGCCTTCCCCCTGTAAATGTTCGTCGAATCGTCCGTTACGGCGCACACGCAACCGTTTTCCTTGCCTGATTATCATGCTATTCTCTGACACCTCAAAAGCAGCGTGTCCCGCACCACAGGAGTTTTAAGACGCATGTCTTCCCGCAATAATCCGGCGCGTGTCGCCATCGTGATGGGGTCCAAAAGCGACTGGGCTACCATGCAATTCGCCGCCGAAATTTTTGAAATTCTGGATGTCCCGCACCATGTAGAAGTGGTTTCCGCCCATCGCACCCCCGATAAACTGTTCAGCTTCGCCGAAACGGCGGAAGAGAACGGATATCAAGTGATTATTGCCGGCGCGGGCGGCGCGGCACACCTGCCGGGAATGATTGCGGCAAAAACGCTGGTCCCGGTACTCGGCGTGCCGGTACAAAGCGCTGCGCTCAGCGGCGTGGATAGCCTCTACTCCATCGTGCAGATGCCGCGCGGCATTCCGGTGGGTACGCTGGCGATCGGTAAAGCCGGGGCGGCGAACGCCGCACTGCTGGCAGCGCAAATTTTGGCTACGCATGATAGCGCGCTGCATCGGCGCATCGCCGACTGGCGCAAAGCACAAACCGATGAGGTTCTGGAAAATCCCGATCCGCGGGGGACGCTATGAAGCAAGTTTGCGTTCTCGGCAACGGGCAACTGGGCCGAATGCTGCGCCAGGCGGGCGAACCGCTGGGTATCGCCGTCTGGCCGGTTGGTCTGGATGCAGAGCCTACCGCCGTGCCGGTACAGCAGAGCGTCATTACCGCAGAGATTGAGCGCTGGCCGGAAACCGCGCTTACCCGCGAGCTGGCGCGCCACCCGGCCTTCGTCAATCGCGATGTATTTCCGATCATCGCCGACCGTCTGACACAAAAACAGCTTTTCGATAAACTGGGACTCGCGACCGCGCCGTGGCAGCTGCTGTCCAGCGCCGACGAGTGGTCCGGCATCTTTGACCGTCTGGGCGAACTGGCGATTATTAAGCGTCGCGTTGGCGGCTACGACGGTCGCGGGCAGTGGCGTCTACGCGCGGACGAAACCGGGCAACTGCCGGATGACTGCTATGGCGAATGTATTGTTGAGCGCGGTATCCATTTTTCCGGCGAAGTGTCGTTAGTCGGCGCGCGCGCTCATGACGGCAGTACCGTGTTTTACCCGCTAACGCACAATTTGCATCAGGACGGCATCTTGCGGACCAGCGTCGCGTTCCCACAGGCGAACGCCGAACAGCAGGAGCAGGCGGAATCGATGCTGTCAGCAATTATGCAGGCGTTGAACTACGTCGGCGTAATGGCGATGGAATGTTTTATCACGCCGGAAGGCCTGTTAATCAATGAACTGGCGCCGCGCGTGCATAACAGCGGACACTGGACGCAAAATGGCGCCAGCATCAGTCAGTTTGAATTGCATTTGCGCGCGATTACCGGCTTGCCGTTGCCCGCGCCGGTGATTAACGCCCCGTCGGTGATGATCAATCTGATCGGCAGCGAGCTGAATTACGACTGGCTGAAGCTGCCGCTGGTACATCTGCACTGGTATGATAAAGCGGTACGTCCGGGGCGAAAAGTCGGCCATCTGAATCTGACCGACAGCGATACGTCACGTCTTAGCGCCACCCTGGAAGCGCTCTCTCCGCTCCTGCCGGGCGAATACGCCAGCGGCATTATCTGGGCGCAAAGTAAGCTTAAATAAACAGCGTGGGCGGCGCATTCTCTGTCGCCGCCCGTCGCGATCACAGACAGATGCAGGTTCCCGCCCTGCCCGCCAGGGTATCGTCAATACGCGACAGCGCGCCAATCCATGCCGGCTTTCCGCACCGCTTCACATACCCGCTTACCGCGGTCACCTTCGGTCCCATCGCGCCATCGGCTTTGGCAAACGGCGCCAGCTCATCGGGCGAAGCCTGACGAATAGCGCGCTGCTGCGGCGTTCCCCAATGTTCATACACCGCATCCGCATCCGTCAAAATGATCAGACCATCGGCCGCTATCTGCTCCGCCAGCAATGCCGCCGCCAGGTCTTTATCTATCACCGCCTCGACCCCTTCGCCCTCGCCAGCAACAGGTACCCCGCCACCGCCGCTGCAAATCACCACATGGCCCTCTTTTAGCAATAACTCAATAGCGGTGCTTTCGATAATCTGACGCGGCGCCGGGGAAGCGACGACACGGCGCAGATATTTTCCATCACGTTTCATATGCCAGCCATAAGTCGCTTCCAGCGCCATTTGCTCTTCTGGCGAATAAACGGGACCGATAAACTTTTCCGGTTCAAGAAAAGCAGGATCGTCCGCCGATACCTTTATTCGCGTTAATACCGCAGTCACCGGCGGCATATCGGGTTCAAGCGCCAGACGCTGCGCCAGCATATAGCCGATCATTCCCTGACTTTCCGCCACCAGCACATCCAGCGGATAAGGCTCAACGGCTTTCCAGGCAAGGTTCTGTAAAGCCAACAGGCCGACCTGGGGGCCGTTGCCATGTACTATCGCCAGCCGATACGAGCGGGCAAGTCGTGCCAGCGCAGGCACCGCGTCGGCAATATTGCGATATTGATTCTCTGCCGTTAGCGCTTCTCCGCGCTGCAATAATGCGTTGCCGCCAAGAGCAACTACCAACGTTTTCATTCCCTATCCTTTTACTATTTGTTGTCCAAGCCAGAACCCCAGCAGCGTATCCGCGCCAGAGGTGTGCCCCAGCGCCAGCAGTCCGTCAATCGCCGTTTCTGTGCGAGCATCTCGTCGCAGCGCATGAATAAAGTGGAGTAAAGGCGACGCGAAATACCCCATAGCCGCATAGCGTAAATAGCTGACGCTCACGAGCGTCGTCGCCCGATCAAGGCTGCCGGATTGGGCAAAAAAATTACGCCCGGCGCGTTCATCTATGGCGCCAAAATACCAGGCCGCCAGCAACATTCCCGTCAGCGTGTCCTCATGACTGGGCGTTAAGCCCGGCCCTTTACCCAGCCATAGCCGCCAGTCAGTCGCAGCACCTGCAAGCGCTGACTGAAAGCAGTGACAAAACTGGCGAAGTTCCGGACATAGAGGCTGAGCTGCGGCGACGGTTAACGGCCCAAACAGTCCCGTCTCCTCACTACGCTGCATGTACGTCGCGTTAAGGCGCGGCGACGCAAGATAGCGTGGAACCCGCAGCGAACAGCGCCTCTCCGGCTCGCATAAAAGAAACTCGCCAATCTGAATACCGGCAGCGGTTAACTGCGGTTTTTCGCCATCGGTGAGCACATCACGCAAGGCGTCAAAATCGCCGCCGCGCAGTATCCACCCTCCTGGACTGAAGCCGCTCCCCCGACGGTGAAGCGTTAATAACTCACCGCTTTTCGCCACAAAATTAATAGAGCGACGCCATACCCCTGACATCTGCCAGGGTTGCCGATAATCCGCCGATTGTCGGCTTGCCATAAGAGGATGGATACGTTTCATGAGACGCTCTCTTAACTTACGCCCATGCTTTCCGCCAGCGCTTCCAGCGCCTGCTCGAAACAGGCCAGCGGCGCACGGACGGTTCCCGCGCCAATCTGACCAATTCCCGCCTCTTTATGCGCGATACCCGTGTTAATCAGCGGCGTAATTCCGGTCTCGACCACGCGGCGGATATCCAGTCCCAGACAGGCCCCCTGAAAATCCCAGCCGGGGATTTGTAGCTGCATGTTGCGTTCGAGATAAATTTCAGCCATCTCTTCAGAAACAGATTTCGCCGCTTCCATTCCCCCGGCACCGACAAAACGCGTTACGCCAGGCGCGGCAATCATCGCTGCGCCGCCAATACCAAACGTTTCAGTAATGGCGCTGTCGCCCATGTCCGGGTTGGCCTGATCCTGCGAAAAACCGGTAAAAAATAGCCCCTGCGGCGTATTAACAGGCGCGGTGAACCAACGGTCGCCCAGACCGCTAACCCGAATGCCAAACATATCGCCATTGCGGGTCATCGCCGTCACAATACTGCCGGCGCGAATCTGCGCGCCCGCGTCCATGGCGGCTTTACAGTAGGCCATCGCCAGATTAAGGAAGAATTGATCGGTGACGCTCAGAAAATCCATCACTTCCGCTATCTGCTGCTTATCGTGTTGCAGACGGGCGATATGCGGCGCCAACGTGCGCATCAGCAATGCGGAAGAGGCGATATTGCGCTGGTGGAATTCATCTCCCATCGTAATGCCCTGCGCCATCATCGCGGTCAGGTCAAGCCCCCGCTCCAGACGACCCAGCGCCGCGCTTAATACCGGCATCAGCACATCGCGCATCCAGCGCAAACGTTGCTGAACATCTTCGCCATAGGCGCCGAAACGCATCACTTTGCCGATCCCTTCGTTGAGATTGCAGTACGCGCGATTGCCGTCGGTGATATTTTCCACGACCAGCATCGGCATACTGGCTGACGTAATACCGCCCATCGGCCCCACGGCGTTAACGTGATGGCAGGGAATAAAGTTGACCTTTCCCTGCTCTAACAGCGCGAGCGCGCTCATTTCATCTTTGGCCCATCCTTCAAACAGGCATGCGCCGATACAGGCCCCTTTCATCGGGCCGGTCATCTCTTGCCAGCGCATCGGCGGCCCGGCATGAAGAAGCGTTTTCCCCTGATTGAGTACGCTAATTAATGAAGAAGCTGGCTTCACATCCAGCCAGTGCGGACGTGCGCGACGAATTTGTTCGATGACTGCAGCGTTGGCTTGCGCCACTGATGTAAATATGGGAACCCCTTATTGCAAACGTTCTAACAGACGAGCCAGTTTTTTATTACCGCCAGCGACAGGCGCCCACTGGTAGTGCACCACGGGCATACCGGCAGCCTGTAAATCCAGCGCGAAGCTACGTAACCCGGCATTAATCACCGCTACTGCTTCCAGTAACCGGGGAGCTGATGGATGAGTAGAAGAGAGAGTGGGTCGAATCAGTTCCGCGGCCAACAGAGTGGCTTCGGGAAGAGAATCCACTACCGTGATGCCGGCATCTTCGAGCGCGGCGATTTGTTGCGAGCGGCACTGAGGATCGCGTTCCGTTCCGGTGACGGTTGCGATGGCGAACAGCGGCTGGTCGCTGGCGCGTGCGGCGCATGCCTTCTGCCAGGCCTGAATCAGCGATGCGGCGGGATCGGCGGTCGCGCCAAAACCAATAACGACGTCCACTAATAACACGCGTACCTGCGGTTGTGCGCCAAGCCCGGCGATAAGCTGATTACGTAACGCCGGGTCAATCATCGGATGTGGTCGCCCAACGGTATAAAAGTCATCGCCCAGATCGATAATCTGGTGGCCGTCAGCGTCAAGCATCATGCCATGGTGATGTTCCGTATCCGTCGCGACGCCCAGATAGCCGGCCAGCAGTCCCGCCGCTTCCGCCGCCAGCGTTCCGCCGGTATAGAGACCACGAATCACGCCGCCTGTTGAAACCATTTCTTTACGCTGCGACGTCACGCGAGACAATAAACATGCCAGTCGGGCAGCTTCATCCAGCGTCGAGGCAAACCAGACGTTTTCCTCACGCGCAACGGGAGAGGAAAACCCTAAGAACAGCGCTACAACGGGTTTCCCGGTGGCTTTCATCGCCGCGATAATATGCTGACGAACCGCATCAGCAGGCGGTTTGGAGACAAAGGCCAGCACCTGGCTCTTTTCATCCGCGCTGAGTATGTCCAGTGCCGTTAGCGCGCTGATCCCGCCGACCTCGGCGCTCAAATCGCGTCCGCCAAGCCCGATGGCATGGGTAATCCCTTCCCCCGCCAGCGCAATCTGTGAACAGAGCTCCTGAATACCGGTGCCGGAAGCGCCAATCACCCCGATGTTGCCCTCTGGCATGACGTTAGCGAAAGCCAGCGGCGTATTGGCGATCATAGCGGTGCCGCAATCTGGCCCCATGACCAGCAGTCCCTTATCACGCGCCCGGCGTTTTAGTCTGATTTCGTCGTCCAGCGTGACATTATCGGAGAAGATCATCACGTTCAACGAACGAGCCAGCGCCTGCTCCGCCAGTTCCGCCGCATATTCGCCGGCCACCGATACCAGCGCCAGATTCGCCTCTGGCAGTTTCTGACAGGCGCTTTCCCAGCGTCTGACCTGGATTAACGACTGGCTGCCGCTGCTTCCCTGCGCCAACTGCTGCAATGCTTCTTCGAGCTGTCGCACAATCACCTGCGTAATGCCGTCATCTACCGCTTCGGTACGAATCGCCACGCAAATGTCATTGGGCGTAGCGCCATGAAAATCGTCATGCCAGAAACCGGTAGTTTCCAGCAGCGACTTATTCGCAGGCGTACCCATCATTACCGATACATCATCAACATTTTCGGACTCACTCAGCTTTCGAGAAATAATCATTAAGCTGACAGAGTCCTGAAAACACCCTTTTTTAATAAAGGCGTGGATCATAACAACTCCTTAATAATTGCACCCATTGCAATTGCACGAGCAGTGTTAATGTGCGCTTCACGGTATATATCCGGGAGGGTAAATAGAGTGATTAACGTCACATCAAATTTATTAACAAAAGAATTCAAACAACGGCTAAAGGATTAGTTATGATTTTCTAAAAAAGCTTTTTATTTAAGCAAAAAGATAAAAGCCGCCTGATTATCAAATAAATTCTAATTATATTTTTTTGCCTGTCTGGATCACATAATCATTTTATTTTCCCGGTATGTTAATCGCAGTCATGCTTCACACCGTCGTTAAAAAGGAAGACAGATGAAAATCAGTCGGGAAACACTCCATCAGCTTATCGAAAATAAGCTTTATAAAGCCGGACTAAAACGTGAGCACGCCGCCATCGTCGCCGACGTACTGGTTTATGCAGATGCCAGAGGTATTCACTCACATGGCGCCGTACGCGTTGAATATTATGCCGAACGAATTTCAAAAGGCGGCACCAACCGGGAGCCGACGTTCCGCATTGAGAATACCGGTCCCTGTACGGCGATACTGCATGCCGATAATGCTGCCGGACAGGTCGCAGCCAAAATGGGAATGGAGCATGCTATTGAAATAGCCAAAAAAAATGGCGTCGCGGTTGTCGGCATTAGCAGAATGGGCCATAGCGGCGCCATCTCTTATTTCGTCCGCCAGGCCGCTCGCGAAGGCCTGATTGGTCTGTCTATCTGTCAGTCCGATCCTATGGTCGTGCCGTTTGGCGGGGCGGATATTTACTATGGCACTAATCCGCTGGCCTTTGCCGCGCCGAGCGAAGGCGATGACATCATTACCTTTGATATGGCCACCACCGTGCAGGCCTGGGGAAAAGTCCTCGATGCACGGTCTCGCAATGAGTCCATTCCGGAGAGTTGGGCCGTCGATAAAAACGGCGCGCCGACACATGATCCTTTTGCCGTCAATGCGTTATTACCCGCCGCAGGCCCGAAAGGTTACGGCCTGATGATGATGATCGATATTTTGTCCGGCATTCTGCTGGGGCTGCCGTTTGGTCGCCAGGTCAGTTCGATGTATGAAGATTTACACGCCGGACGCAATTTAGGACAACTTCATCTGGTCATTAATCCGGCGTTCTTTTCTTCCTGTGAATTATTCCGCAAACATATTAGTCAGACTATGCAGGAACTCAATTCCGTGAAGCCCGCTCCCGGTTTTAAACAGGTTTATTATCCTGGACAGGATCAGGATATTAAACAGAAAAATGCCGATATGAATGGTATCGATATTGTTGATGATATTTATCAATATCTGATTTCCGATGCCCTCTATCTCAAGTCATACGAAACAAAAAATCCCTTTGCCCAATAATTATTGAAACAGGAATTTTCTATGATAAAGCATTTTCGCCACGCGATAGAAGAAACATTGCCCTGGCTCTCTTCCATTGGAGCCGATCCTACGGGTGGAATGACGCGTTTACTTTATTCGCCTGAGTGGCTGGAAACACAGCAGCAATTTAAAAAGCGAATGGCAGAAAGCGGTCTGGAAACACGCTTTGATGACGTCGGAAATTTATATGGCCGCCTTTGCGGCACACAATTTCCGGAGCAGGTGATTTTAAGCGGTTCGCATATTGATACGGTCGTCAACGGCGGCAATCTGGACGGACAATTCGGCGCGCTTGCCGCCTGGCTGGCGCTCGACTGGCTAAAAGCGACCTACGGCGCGCCGCTGCGCACCGTCGAAGTAGTGTCAATGGCAGAGGAAGAAGGCAGCCGTTTCCCTTACGTTTTTTGGGGCAGCAAGAACATTTTTGGCCTGGCGAATCCTGAAGAGGTACGCTATATCCAGGACGCCAAAGGCACAGGCGTTGTCGACGCTATGCAGGCGTGCGGATTTACCCTTCCCGCCGCGCCGCTCGCTGCGCGAACCGATATCCGCGCCTTTGTTGAATTGCATATTGAGCAAGGCTGCGTTCTGGAGAGCAACGGACAGTCGATTGGCGTCGTCAACGCCATCGTCGGGCAACGTCGCTACACGGTGACGCTCAACGGCGAGTCCAACCATGCAGGCACAACGCCAATGGGCTATCGTCGCGATACGGTGCATGCCTTCAGTCGTATTTGCAGTCAGTCCATTGAAAAAGCCAAACAGCATGGCGATCCCCTGGTATTAACGTTCGGCAAAGTTGAGCCGCAGCCGAATACGGTCAATGTTGTCCCTGGAAAAACCACATTTACAATCGATTGCCGGCATACGGACGCCGCGGTACTTCGCGAATTTACCGAACAGTTGGAAAACAATATGCGCGCCATCTGCGATGAAATGGATATCAGCATCGATATCGATTTGTGGATGGACGAAGCGCCGGTGCCGATGAACGCCGAACTGGTCGCGGCCCTCACCAGGCTGTGTGAAACCGAACAACTGAACTATCGCATAATGCATAGCGGCGCAGGTCATGACGCGCAAATTTTCGCGCCGCGCGTCCCTACCTGTATGATTTTCGTCCCCAGCATTAATGGTATCAGCCATAACCCGGCGGAACGTACCAACATTAATGACCTTGCTGAAGGGGTCAAAACTCTGGCATTAATGCTTCATCAACTTGCCTGGCAAAAATAAGGAGCCATCAATGGGATATCTGAATAACGTCACGGGTTACCGCGATGATTTACTGGCGAACCGCGCCATTGTGAAACACGGTAACTATGCGCTCTTAACGCCGGACGGTCTGGTGAAAAATATTATTCCCGGCTTTGAAAACTGTGACGTCACCATCCTTTCGACGCCGAAGCTGGGTGCTTCTTTCGTCGATTACCTGGTCACCTTACATCAGAATGGCGGCAACCAGCAGGGCTTTGGCGGCGAGGGGATTGAAACTTTTCTCTATGTCATTGCGGGAAATATTGAAGCTAAAGCAGAAGGAAAAACATTCTCTTTAACTCAGGGCGGCTACCTCTATTGTCCACCGGGGGAGATGATGACCTTTAGTAACGCTCAAACGGAAGACAGCCAGCTATTTTTATATAAACGCCGCTATACTCCTGTCGAGGGGCATGCCCCGTGGTTGGTTTCCGGCAATGCCAGCCAGCTGGAGCGTATTCATTATGAAGGCATGGAAGATGTTATTCTGCTGGATTTCCTGCCTAAAGAGCTGGGCTTCGATATGAATATGCATATTCTGTCGTTCGAACCGGGCGCCAGCCACGGCTATATTGAAACCCACGTCCAGGAACATGGCGCTTATATCCTTTCCGGCCAGGGGGTTTATAACCTCGACAACAACTGGGTGCCGGTGAAAAAAGGCGACTACATCTTCATGGGCGCTTATTCCCTGCAGGCCGGATACGGTGTAGGTCGTGGCGAAGCATTCAGCTACATCTACTCCAAAGACTGTAACCGCGACGTTATGATTTAACGGCGGGCAGCCCTCCTGATTATTTTTATTTAGCTATGTTGGATTTTGCCACGGTGAGAACCGTGGATTTTTTTATACTTAACGAGTCCCGATGTCCTGGCCAAGTTTGATGACGCGGGCAATATTACAGGCGCTGTGGTAGAGATTTTGTTCACCGTTCGCCAGAACCTCCGGCAAAGGCGCCAGCCGCGGCAAAATACTGAATACTGCATCAATACCGTGACGATGGACCACTTCCACGCCGTCGCCCAATACGCCGGCAATGCCGATAACCGGGACATGATGCCGTTTCGCCACTGATGCGACGCCTATCGGCGCTTTTCCTCCCGCCGTTTGCGAGTCGATTCGCCCTTCTCCGGTAATCACCAGCGAGGCCTCTTTTACCGCCTCCTCCAGCTTCACCGCCTGCATAACAATCTCAATACCGGGCTTCATTTCCGCTTCCAGGAAGACGATAGCGGCAATCCCCATTCCTCCGGCCGCTCCACCGCCCGGTATTTGAGACATGTCGCGTCCGGTCAGGGCATGTAAAATACGGGCATAATTACGCAATCCATTTTCCAGCGTCTCGACCATTTCAGGCGTCGCCCCTTTCTGCGGACCGAATACCGCCGCCGCGCCGCGTGGCCCCACCAACGGGTTATCAACATCACAGGCGACCTCAATACGACACTCTGAAATTCGCGGATCGCGCCCCTGCAGGTCAATGCTCGCCAGGCGCGATAAATTGCCCCCTTCGGCGCCAAGCGGCGTTCCCTGCGCGTCCAGAAAACGCACACCGAGCGCCTGCGCTACTCCCATTCCGCCATCCACCGTGGCGCTGCCGCCGATACCCAGAATAATATGGCGAATTCCCGCGTCCAGGGCGTGACGAATCAATTCGCCTGTGCCGAAACTGGATGCCCGCAGCGGATTACGCGCCTCGGGCGCCACCAGCATCAATCCGCTCGCCGCCGCCATTTCAATAATCGCCGTTTTGCCGTCGCCGGTCAGGCCATAAAATCCGTTTACTTTTTCCCCCATCGGCCCGCTAACGTCCACAGAAACCCGTTTCCCGCCGGTCGCAGCCACCATCGCATCCACGGTTCCTTCTCCACCATCGGCGATCGGTAAACAAACATAGCGCGCATCCGGAAATACGGTTGAAAATCCCGCTTTAATAGCCTGACAGCATTTATCAGCGCTTAAGCTCTCTTTAAATGAATCTGGCGCAATTACAATCTTCATTATGTCTCCTTGTTTTCTCACGTTATTTAATGCGTTCCCACGGAATAAGATTTTCCATAAGCACTGCCAGTAGGATTCCCACCAGTAATCCGTTACTAAGCAGAGGACGAATCATCAGTGGAAGATCCTGTAAATAGACCGGAGGAAGCCCCATCAAAAAAATGCCGACAAAAAGCGGTAACGCCAGGCGATAAATATTCCGCGCGGTAAACGTAATTTGCTGGCTAAAAACCAAACCGGAATAAAGTAAAGGTAAATAAGAGACCAGCATAACGGCGCTGCTGATCGCCAGTGGAATAGCGCAAAATAAGCGGGTTAACGGCGTTATAATGGCAACCAGCAGACACAGCGCGCTACCGCAGATAAAGGATTTGCGAGAACTGTCGCCGGTTTGCGTTAATAAACCAATGGAAGATACAAAAGGCGAAAAAGGCACGACCGCAAAAGGCACCGTCACTAACGTCATCAGTCCGGAAATCATAAAGCTTCGGCGATAACGAGAACTGCCCGACCCTTGATGCGGATAAAAGATATCGGTACCGCGGATAGCGCCGTAAGTGTTGCTGATGTTGACTAACCCCGTCATCACCGCCGTCACAATAATACCCGGCATCAGCGTGCCGTGGCTGCCCAGCGGAAACCATCGCCAGCTTAATTCACCCGGCGGTAAGTGTGACGAAGGAAAGCATAACCGCCATAGCCCCCACCCGACCACGGTCCCTACCAGTAACGCGTAACGGGAGATACGCTGCTGCAAGAAAATAATCATCGCGAGGATAAAACACATCACCGCGACCGCCAGCCCAAAGGGGGCCAATTTGATTCTGGCGCTGGTATCGGCAATGCCAAAAGGCAGCCCCAGCATGCCTTTAAAAAATATTGAGGTCAGCTGCGCGCCCAAAAGCAGCATGAAAAAAACCATTACCGCCGGCGTAAACAGGCGAGCCAGACGGTGTCCTAAGCCGCTAATGCCGATAAATATCGTCACCATCGCGGAGATCGCGATCCCGACCGACAGGCTGGAGGCGATATCGTTCAGCGGCGTGCCGCGAGACGCCTCGCCAAGCGTAATCGTAAGTATAGCGCCCCACCACAACCCTGTCGGCCCTTCCATAATGGCGCGGCGATGGCCGCAAAATGCCTGAACCAGGCAGGCCAACGCGGTGGTCAGAAAAGCGTATTGTGTGAGCATTAACAGGTTATCAGCGGGAAGATGAAAAGCGGACAGCAAGGTAGGGGGAACCACAACCGTGTTACAGAAAATAAAGAAAAACCACTGAAAGCCGGACAATACACTTTCGCGGTTAATAACAGGGAACATATCCACACCTTAAAATAGAGAATGCCCGTCGTGACGACGGGCATTAAATCACACCGGATTACTGCTGATGTTTAAGGATAAACTGACCTTTTGGCGGCACAGGGAAGCCATGCTCGATGTCATAAATAACATCGCCGCGCAAAATCGTTTTGGTAATACGCGCGCCAATAGTACGGCCAACATACGGACTGACTTTATGGCGATATTCCAGATCTTCATTTTTCAGAACATAGCTGCTGTCAGGCTGAATAAAGACCAGGTCAGCATCTTTGCCGGGGGCAATACGTCCTTTATGTTTCAGACCAAAAATATCGGCGGCGTTGGTCGCCATTAATTTGCCAAACATCGGCAACGACATACCGCGTTTTTGCACCGCTTCATCAAACATGACGTCCATGCAGTTTTGCAGTCCGGCAATTCCACCCCATGCTTGCATGATATTGCCTGCTTTCATTTCCGGAGGACATGGAGAGTGGTCGGATACCAGGCAGTCGATTTCGCCGTTAAACAGTTTTTCCCACATCCCTTTCTGGTTTTCCTGGTCGCGAATTGGCGGAGAACATTTTGCCAGGGTGCCAATCTCTTCGAACTGATCGGTATCGAGGACAAAATAGTGCGGGCACGATTCACAGGTGACATCCTGGCCTTCCTGACGCGCACGCGTTACTTCCTCTACCCCCTCCGGGCTGCTGATATGACAAACGTGCAGACGGCAACCTGCCGCTTTCGCCAGATACAGCACGCGACGAATGGCTTCCACTTCAGTAAATACCGGACGTGAGGCGACATAATCATGCGCCGTTACGCGACCTTCGCGTTTAGCTTCTTCGCCCAGCTCATCGCAAATCAGAGCATTTTCGCAATGTACCAGTACCGTCTGGTCCATCTCTCCCAGTTTTTGCGCGCCTTTGTAAAACTGCCAGTCATTAACGTCGCGAAAATCATTATCGATGCCACGATCGCCGCAGGTGGCGACAAAGCACTTGAAGCCGACAACGCCCACTTCGTCCAGCTCATGCAGCCGATCCAGGTTATAAGAGACCAAACCGCCCAACTGCGCGGCGTCGATGGTCAATTTACCTTTTGCCGCGTCAAACTTGAGTTCAATCGTCTCACGATCGACCGTCGCCGGCAGCTGATTGAGCGGCATCTCAATCATCGTGGTAATACCGCCTTTCGCCGCCGCGCGCGTACCGGTTTCATAGCCTTCCCAGTGGGTACGGCCCGGTTCAGAAATGTGGGTATGCGCGTCAACCATGCCCGGCGAAACGATCAATCCCGTCGCATCCAGCACGTTTTTCGCTTCCCCCAGGTTCTCGCCAATCGCGGCGATTTTTCCGCCCTGGACGGCGATATCGATAACTCTCGCTTCGTTTTCTAAGATGACAGTACCGTTCTTAATAATTAAATCAAAAGACATAACAAACTCCTTGTATGGATACAGATAGTTTTTAAATAGTGCACACTTCATTAAATACGCTTAATATTTTTTCAATAGTTAACCTGCGACTTTTTGCTCTCCTGTATTTTCAAAACCCGTGCGTTTCTTCAGTAGCGCATAAGCAACGAACGCAACTATTACGCCTACAAACCAGGACACGCGGGATAAAGGCTCCATAAATGGTATAAACTTGCCGCCTAATGACAGAATGACTGCGACCAGGGTGACTGAAAATGCAGTCAGGTTAAATCCATTATCATAATATTTGTAATCACCGCTGGCGGTGTATAGCTCATCAAGATTAATTTTTCCACGCATTACCACAAAATAATGAGCTAACATTACGCCGATTACCGGGCCAAGCATACCGCCGATAATATCGAGGAACAGATAAATACTGTCCTGATTCTCCATTAATTTCCATGGACAAATCAGTAGACTGATAATACTGGCAATCATTACGCCATTTTTATAGTTAAGCTTTGTCGGGGTAAGCGCCGCAATTTGATACCCCGCAGGTATAATATTACCGGTGGCGTTGGTTGAAATTGTCGTCATCAGAATCACCAGCACTGCAAAGAATGAAGCAAACAGGCTGTCCCAGCGCTGCACAATATCCAGCACGTTCCAGGTATCCATACCATAATGAATACTGGCTCCGGCAATAATGCACACGCTGGCTACGGCGAATAATATATACGCTACGATAAGCCCCAATGTTTGTCCCAATGCCTGAGCGCGAAATGAATGCGCGTTTTGCGTGAAATCGGACGCGCTCACCGCTGGCGCAGCCCAGACGGCGACTACGGCGTTAATCACCACTAGGAACAGAAAGCCGCTGTGCTCTGCTTTTTGCACGCCTGAAGGCAGATAGTCCAAAATCGGGCCAATGCCGACCAGCGATATTGCCCAAATAGCCATGCCGCCAAAGACAATATAAATACATGGATTGAGGATAGCGGTAAATTTATTTAATACTTTACCACCGCCAAAACCGATGCCAACGTTAATGATCCAAAAAATTAGAAAAGTAATTAGCCCTGGCAGTGAAAAACCCAGCAGCTTGAAATCTCCGCCTAATGTCTAAAATCCTGGCCAGATCTTCCCAATTAAAATAAGAAATGCCAGCGATCCCGCGTAACACTGTAAGCCGAACCACATAATTGCCGCGATTCCCCCTCGTAATAATCCAGGGAATAGCGCGCCGCGGACGCCGTAAGAACCTCGCAATATCATAGCAAAAGGAACGCCATATTTGCTGCCTGCCGCGCCATTCATTACCATCGCCGCCGCAATAAATAATGCGCTGATAATAATGGCCAACATGATATTAAATGTTGATAGCCCCAGTATAAAAAAACCGCCGACCATAACGTAATTTGGCACGTTATGTACAGATCCCATCCATAAGGTGAAATAGTTAAATGCTTTCCAGTTTCGTTGGGTTTCTGTTTTAGGTAATAAGTCTTCGCTATAACCGCGTTGCTGATATAGCTCTCTTTGATGTTCCATAAATCCCTCTTTTCACGCATCGGATAACGTTGTTATGGGTTTAGCTATGAGGAACAAATAAATATAAAATAAAGAAATAGTAGATATAATTATTTTTAAGCTGAAGCAATACGTTGCGTTGCTTTCTTTTTATATAATGTGACAGCAGCAAAGATCAGCGTTCCGGTAACCACTAAACATGCTGAAATCACAAAACTGATCTCCTTCGACCCCGTTACATCCGAAATAAATCCGGTCAACGTTGGGGCGACAACCGCTGAACTCATGCCAAAGAAATTAAAAAGGCTGAAAGCTCTTCCCAGACTTTTTGCCGAAGCCTGTTCAGATACAAAGGAGATCAGGATCGGGTCTACTGCCATTTTCCCTAGCAAGCCGTATAGCGTCAGGCTGACCATCAGCATCGTGGTATTCGGGGACAAAACCGTAAACGCCAACATTGCCGCCGCCACAATTTCCAGACCGAGAATAACCTTAACTTTACTGTTACGGAATTTATCTGACAGATGGCTAAAAAATAACGCCCCCGGTACGCCAACCACCGCCACCAGAGCTGATGCCAGCCCGATAGCTCCGCCATCAAATCCTCTTTCAGTCTGGAGATAAGAAGGCAGCCAGGTCACTATCAAATAATAACCGTAGCAGGTACAGAAATAGAGGAAGTAAACGCTACACAATAAACCAGAGAATAAAGGCGCGCGTTTCTCATCTTCCGTAACGGTTTGGGTTTGCTTTTCCGCTTGCGCAGAGTCGCTTTTGGCTTTACCACGAATGACCAGCGTAAAGACGCACAGCATAATTACTAATATCGCGGCCACGATATACAGTACATTTTGCCAGGCCATGCTCATGTTTTTTACTAATACGCTGGAACCGATTAAGCCAATCCCCATCCCTATAGCCGACCCGCTGTTGATAATCGCGTTGGCTAATGCCCGACGGGCCTGCGGCACGTTTGCCGAAGAGAGTGAATAAGCCGAACTAAAGAAAGAAGCGCATCCTCCGCCTGCCATTAGCGACCCTGTATAGATCATGGCCAGGCCATTGGCTTTCGCGATACAGAGTGTACCAATAATAAAAAGCGTAAATCCGGCCATCAGCATGATTTTTTGACCGAATTTATCGACCAATATTCCGCAAGGGATTTGCATACTGCAGTAAGCAAAAAAGTAAAAACTTGCAATGGCGCCTATTTCTGCATTACTTACATTGTCTAAAGATGCCTGAATTTCTGGATAAATTGGCGTAAGCACGGTGCGATAGATCCAAATCGCTACCCAGCCCAGACTCATTACGACAACAATTTGTTTCCAGTAATCAATCCCGGATTTTTTAGTTTCACTCATGTTCTTCACCTTTACAGAGTGTTCCTTGTGAACAGGTATCGCTGCAGCCGCAGCGATACACATAATTAGGACAATTTATGATTGGCCATTAATTCCAGCGCCTGTACCATTGCCGAATGATCAAGCTGGCTCCCGCCATTTGCCGCACAGGTATTGAATAATTCCTGGCAGGTCGCCGTATTCGGTAAATTCAGCGCCAGCGCTTTTGCGCTTTGCAATGCAAGATTAAGGTCTTTCTGATGAAGCGCGATTTTGAAACCAGGCTCGAACGTCCGGTTGATCATCCGCTCGCCGTGAACTTCCAGAATGCGTGAAGAGGCGAACCCGCCCATTAACGCCTGGCGCACGCGTACCGGATCGGCGCCTGCTTTTGAAGCAAACACTAAGGCTTCAGAAACCGCTTCAATATTCAGCGCAACAATAATTTGGTTAGCCACCTTACAGGTTTGCCCATCCCCATTGCCGCCCACCAGGGTGATATTTTTTCCCAGGATGTCAAAGAGCGGTTTAACGCGGTCAAAGACTTTCTGCTCGCCGCCGACCATAATCGACAGAGTGCCTTCACGCGCCCCGATTTCTCCCCCGGAAACCGGGGCATCCAGGTAATCAGCGTCCATTTCATTAACGCGCTGGGCAAAACGTTTGGTTCCGATAGGAGAAATAGAACTCATATCGACGATGGTTTTTCCCTGAAGCGATGTTTTGGCGCAACCGTGTTCGCCAAATAACACCTCTTCAACCTGCGGCGTATCCGGCACCATTATGAAGATGATGTCTGCGAATTCAGTCACCTGACGTGCAGTCTCAACATTTACCGCCCCCAGCGAGAGCAGTTCGTCCGCGACTGGACCAATAGTCGTAACGTGTAATTGATGACCGGCGCGTGCCAAATTGATAGCCATTGGCGAGCCCATAATTCCCAGGCCAATAAATCCCAGTTTCATATACAACCTCTTTTATTGCTTTCGGTGTTTCCAGATTCAGGCAACACAATCCCCTTCCAACACAGTGGAAAAAAAAGCGCTGCCCGAATTATTCTGCGTTTTAACGGTACTGATTAATCCACGATAATCCCGCTTCCGCGGTAGTCAGTGGTTTATATTCACATCCAACCCAGCCA
This sequence comes from Salmonella sp. K21076, assembly GCF_039650795.1. Lineage (NCBI taxonomy): Bacteria > Pseudomonadati > Pseudomonadota > Gammaproteobacteria > Enterobacterales > Enterobacteriaceae > Salmonella > Salmonella sp. K21076. The sequence goes on along the minus strand of NZ_JBCLYA010000046.1, from coordinate 126,468 downwards.
TCATAATCAGACTGTTTAATGACATTAAAAATAAAGTCATAATTGATTTCCCCGGTCCCCGGCTCGCCGCGACGCGGGTTATCAGCAATCTGTAAATGGCCTATTTTATCGGCCCATGCCGTCATGGTTTGCGTTAATTCCCCTTCCATGCGTTGCATGTGATAAATATCATACTGAATTTTGATATTATCGCTGCCGATATCCTTAATTAATACTAACGCCTGTTGAGTGCCGGTGAGATGGAATCCCGGCATATCAAAGTGATTAATAGGTTCGATAAGTAATAAAATGTCTTCTTTCGCCAGCATATTTGCCGCATAGCGCAGGTTTTCGACCAACGTGTCGTAGATCTCCGTTGCGGAGAATCCTGACGGCGTTTTACCCACCAGACAATTTATTTTCTTATTGCCTAACGCGCGTGCATAGCGGATTGCGGCCGCTACGCCATCGCGAAACTCTTCTTCGCGCCCAGGAATACAGGCAATTCCACGTTCGCCAGCCGCCCAGTCGCCAGCCGGTAAATTATGTAACGTATGTTCCAGATTATTATCCCTGAGCTTACGTTTTAACACTTCGATGTCGTCATCGTAGGGAAACATGAATTCCACGCCGCGAAATCCCGACTGCGCCGCTTTATCAAAGCGTTCCAGGAAATCATATTCCGTAAACAGCATAGAAAGATTGGCAGAGAAACGTAACATCGATTACCTCCCTTACTCATATTTCATAAAACAGGTTTCTGTTGGCGCATCTTTCGCACTATCCGCAACCTCTTCAAACTCGGTTACGTTATCCAGTTCGTCGCCCATGGAAATATTGGTTACGCGTTCCAGAATGACTTCCACCACCACCGGAACGCGATATTGCGCCATCAGCGCTTTAGCTTGTTCAAATGCAGGCGCAATATCTTCCGGTTTAAAGACACGAATTGCTTTACAGCCTAACCCTTCTGCCACTTTTACATGGTCAACGCCATAGCCATTCACTTCGCTGGAGTTGATATTTTCAAAGGCGAGCTGCACGCAATAGTCCATGTCAAATGCGCGTTGCGACTGGCGAATCAGACCAAGATAAGCGTTGTTAACCAGCACATGGATATACGGAATGTTAAACTGCGCGCCGACGGCTAACTCTTCAATCAGGAACTGGAAGTCGAAATCGCCGGAAATCGCCACCACATTGCGTTGTGGATCGGCAGCACAAACCCCTAATGCCGCCGGGATTGTCCAGCCAAGAGGCCCCGCCTGGCCGCAGTTGATCCAGTGTCTGTCTTTAAACACATGCAGCATCTGCGCTGCCGCGATTTGCGACAATCCAATGGTGGTGACATAGCACACATCGCGACCAAAGGCTTTGTTCATCTCTTCATAGACGCGCTGCGGCTTCACTGGCACGTTGTCAAAGTGGGTTTTACGCAGCAAAGTCCGTTTACGCTGCTGGCATTCGTCCACCCAGGTCTTCCGGCATGGCAAACGCCCCGCTTTTTGCATCTCCTGCGCGACATCGATCAGCAACGTTAGCGCCGCTTTGGCGTCAGAAACGATGCCCAGATCCGGGCACAACACGCGGCCAATTTGCGTCGGTTCAATATCGATATGGATGATTTTTCGACCCTGAGTATATTTCTCAACGGACCCCGTATGACGGTTGGCGAAACGGTTACCGATGCCAAAAACCATATCGGATGCCAGCAGAGTGGCGTTGCCGTAGCGGTGCGCCGTTTGCAGGCCGACCATCCCCGCCATTAAGGGGTGATCGTCCAGGGTACAGCCCCAGCCCATCAGGGTAGGGATCACCGGTACGTTGATCAGTTCGGCAAACTGCTGCAGCAGTGGCGCGGCGTCGGCGTTAATAACCCCGCCGCCCGCGACAATTACCGGACGCTCGGACTGAATCAGCATCTCCAGCGCCTTTTCAATCTGTACTCGGCTGGCGGCTGGCTTATATACCGGCAGCGGCTCATACATATCCGGATCGAATTCGATTTCCGCAACCTGGACATCAAACGGTAAATCAACCAGCACAGGACCTGGGCGGCCTGAGCGCATCAGATGAAAAGCCTGCTGTAATACGCGCGGCACCAGCGCCGCCTCACGAACCGTCACTGCCATCTTGCTGACTGGTTTTGCAATCGCTTCAATATCGACTGCCTGGAAATCTTCCTTGTGCAGACGCGCTCGCGGCGCCTGGCCGGTAATGCATAAAATCGGGATAGAGTCGGCAGAAGCGGAATAGAGCGCGGTGATCATGTCGGTTCCCGCCGGGCCGGAAGTGCCCAGGCAGACCCCAATATTACCTGCCGCCGCACGTGTGTAGCCCTCAGCCATATGCGAAGCGCCTTCCACATGACGCGCCAGTATATGGCGAATGCCTCCATGCTTACGCATTGCAGAATAGAAGGGGTTGATTGCAGCCCCAGGAACGCCGAATGCTGTGGTGATACCTTCTTTTTCCAGCACATACATTGCCGCATCCACGGCTCTCATTTTTGCCATTTTATTGCTACCTCTTTTTATTGGAAAAAGTTTCCAACTTTTAAAAATTTTAAAAAAGTCCCGCTCCAGCGAGCGGGATGCGGCTCAGGCTACAGGGGGTTTTAGCCCAAGCGCCGTACTGATGTCTTTCGCGGTATCCCGTACCAGTTCACCCTGGCTGATAAAGCGATCTTCCGTCAGCCGGGAAGCCGGTCCCGATATTGAGATAGCGGCGACCACGCTGCCCGCATCGTCATAGATAGCGGAGGCGATACAATTCAGCCCGACAACATGTTCTTCCTGGTCAACGGTATAGCCCTGTTCACGCGCCCGCTCCAGATTTTTAAGCAGGATAGGTAAATCCACCAAAGTGGTCGGCGTAAACCGCCGCAAACCAGTATTGACAACGATCCCCACCAGCTCTTCTTCGGTGAGCGGGTAAAGCAGCGCTTTTCCGGCGCCGGAAGCATGTAACGGCAGACGACTCCCTAAGGGCGCGCACATTCTGACCATCGATTTGCACTCCTTTTGACCGATTAACACCGCTTCATTACCGTTGCGAATCGCTACGTTGACCGTCTCGCCAGAAAGCAGCATAAGTCGGTGCATAAAGGGCCCGGCCACCGAGAGGACATCGCGATTATGAATATACGCAGAGCCCACATTAAATACGCCTAAACCAATATGCCACCAGCCAAGCTGGCTATCCTGGTACACAAAATCAGCCGCTTGCAGTACCTTTAACAGGCGAAACGTCGTAGAAAGCGGTAAATCCAGGCTGCCGGAAATATCGCTAACTGATGAACTGCCGCCGCTTCTTTCGAGATATTGCAATATCGCTATGCCCCTCTCCAGCGCCTGAGCGCCTTTCTGCGCAGTCGGCTCTGCCTGTCCTGGCCTGCCGCGTCGTCTTACTTCCGTCATATTTACGTTAACTCCGGCCCAAAATATGAGCATAAACAATGAACAATATGTTCATCTTATGCAAGAAGGCCAATAGCGTCACGCAAAACAGAGTTCATGTGTCGGGATACTTTCAACATCACAGTTATCGCTGCCACCGCGATCCACCGTCAGAAAATCGGTAACCGTCTGCCACGCAAACAGCGGGTGATGCCATACATTACGGTGATAATTGACGCTCTGCCGTCCATTGCTAATAAACGCCCGCAGCGTGGAGAGATCGGGTTTATCATCGCCGAGCGCGACAATAACGACAAAAGCCTCGCCGTTCATCGGCACAAACGCCTGCGTACCTAAAGGATGACGTTCCAGTTCATGTACCACAATAGGCATCGCGGCTGGTTGCGCCCTGTTAATACTGATCAGCGTGCGATCCTGCTCCAGAACTTCAACCTTCGCCAGGTCGTGATATCGCTCAACTAACCCGTTGTTTATATGAAAAAGTCACGTTCCTGCGTCTCAATAACATCGCCATAGGCGCTGAACGTCTTCTGATCTAACGGTAATACCTCAAGTTTCATTATTTTTCCCTTGTAGCTCGATTCCGTTTAACCGCGGTTTGGACTCTGTCCGGTTTCAATACCATGCAATCTAAAACCTTCGGGATTTAACATCAACATAAAACTTGGAATATTTTTCCAAAAGTAGATTTAGACCACAAATCAAACATGGCTATTATGTAAAACTACTTAAAAATCATAGGAAAACAATTCTGGTTTTATCAGGATCGTAAGGAGGCGTCTGACGATGTTTGACCCGGAAACACTGCGTACCTTTATCAGCGTTGCCGAAACGGGGAGTTTCTCCAAAGCGGCGGAGCGCCTGTGTAAAACCACGGCAACTACTAGCTACCGCATCAAACTGCTGGAGGAAAATACCGGCGTAGGGCTGTTCTTTCGCACAACGCGAAGCGTCTCGTTGACGGCGGCGGGCTCTCACCTTCTCTCTCAGGCAAAAGACTGGCTTGCGTGGCTGGACAGCATGCCTGACGAGCTACGCCAGGTTAACGACGGCGTAGAGCGTCAGGTCAATATTGTGGTGAATAACCTGCTCTATAGCCCGCAAGCGGTCGCCAGTCTCTTATCGTGGCTTAATGCGCGTTACCCTTTCACCCAGTTTCACTTTTCCCGGCAAATTTATATGGGCGTCTGGGATTCGCTCCTGTATGAAGGTTTTTCGCTGGCGATTGGCGTAACTGGCACCGAGCCGTTGGCTAATACCTTTATGCTCGACCCTTTAGGTTCCGTACAATGGCGTTTTGTGATGTCCGCGGATCATCCTTTAGCTCACGTCAGCGGGCCTCTAACAGAAGCGCAGTTGCGCCGTTTCCCGGCAATTAATATCGAAGACAGCGCGCGTACGCTGACCAAGCGGGTAGCCTGGCGCCTTCCGGGGCAGAAGGAAATTATCGTGCCTGATATGGAAACCAAAATCGCCGCTCATCTGGCAGGCGTCGGTATCGGTTTTGTTCCGCAGCCGCTTTGTCAAACGCTGATCGACAAAAACGAACTGGTGAGCTGTACCATCCCTACGATGCGTCCGCCCTCACCGTTAAGCCTCGCCTGGCATAAATTTGGCGGAGGCAAAGCGGTAGAAGACATTGTGAAATTATTTACCCAACGACAACCCGAAATAGCCGGTTTTTTATCCATTTTCAACACGGTACGCTGTTAAAAATCAAGCCACTTTGCGAATTGGCGCGTAAAATAGCGCAAAGGATGATTTAAGGTTACGTTTTACGTTATGCAAGACAGACAAAAAGCACAGGACTATCGCGCACTCCTCCTTGCCGATACGCCTTTAATTGATGTACGCGCGCCGATTGAGTTTGAACAGGGCGCCATGCCGGGCGCTATCAACCTGCCATTGATGATGGACGACGAGCGGGCCGCCGTCGGCACCTGCTACAAACGTCAGGGCGCGGATGCGGCGTTAGCGCTGGGGCATCGGCTGGTTTGCGGCGACATTCGCCAGCAGCGGCTTGAGGCCTGGAAAGCCGCGTATCAACGTTTCCCCAACGGGTATCTGTGCTGCGCACGCGGCGGTCAGCGGTCACATATCGTACAACGTTGGCTGCAAGAAACAGGGATTGACTGCCCGCTTATTGAAGGCGGCTATAAAGCGCTGCGCCAGACAGCAATTCAGGCGACCTGGCAACTGGCGCAAAAACCGATACTTTTAATTGGCGGCTGTACGGGCAGCGGCAAAACGCAACTGGTACGACAACAGCCCAACGGCGTGGATCTGGAAGGTCTCGCGCGTCATCGCGGCTCCTCTTTTGGCCGCACGCTGAAACCCCAGCTCAGCCAGGCCAGTTTTGAAAACAAACTTGCCGTTGAATTGCTGAAAATTAACGCGCGTCAGACGCTAAAAAGGTGGGTACTGGAAGATGAAGGGCGAACGATCGGCGCCAACCATCTGCCTGAGTGTTTACGCGAAAGAATGGCGCAAGCCCCCATTGCGGTAGTGGAAGATCCGTTTGCGCTTCGTCTGGAACGACTGCGTGAAGAGTATTTCATCCGTATGCATCACGACTTCACCCACGCCTACGGCGATGGGGCCGGTTGGCAGGCATATAGTGAATATCTTCATCATGGACTGTTCGCTATTCGCCGCCGTCTGGGGTTGCAACGCTTTGCCGAACTGACGGACACGCTGGATAGGGCGCTGGCAGAGCAATTATCCAGCGGCAGCACCGACGGCCATATGGCATGGCTGGTTCCGCTACTTAACGAATATTACGACCCAATGTATCGCTATCAACTGGAGAAAAAAGCCGCGAATATCGTTTTTCGCGGCACATGGCAAGACGTTGCCAACTGGCTAAAAGCGCAATAGCTTATTTTTATTGCCGGCTGACGCTACATTGAGCCGGCTTAGTGTCTGTCGCGCTTGTCGGCACGTTTTGCCAGCCAGTCGCCCAGCATCTGAACGACCTGAACCAGCACAATCAGCGCCACTACGGTAACAACCATCACTTCGGTTTCGTAACGGTAGTAGCCATAGCGAATCGCCAGGTCGCCTACCCCGCCGCCGCCGACAATCCCGGCCATCGCCGAGTAGCCGATTAAGCTTACCAGCGTAATCGTCAGGCCGCGCAGCAGCCCTGCGCTGGCTTCCGGCAACAGTACGGTACAGATAATACGCATCGGACTAGCGCCGAATGCCAGCGCCGCCTCAATAATCCCTTTATCGACTTCACGGAGCGCGCTATCTACCAGGCGTGCATAAAACGCGATTGCGGCCACCGACAGCGGGACGGAGGCTGCAATCGGGCCTATCGTATTGCCCAGCAAAAGCTGCGTTAGCGGCAGTAACAGCACCAGTAAAATAACAAATGGCACCGAGCGGATAATATTCACCAGAACCGAGGCGACAAGATAAATAAAACGGTTCTGCCAGAACAGATGACGATCGGTGACAAAAATCAGAAAACCGAGCGGTAGACCGCCAAGAATCGCCAGCACCGTTGAAATACTCAACATCTGGAAAGTTTCATTGAACGCCAGCGTTAAATCCGGCAATAAATCATCCACGGATCACCTCCACCTGTGCAGTACGTTGACGGATATGCTCCACGGCGGCCGCCACCGCCGTTGGATTATGCGGCGCGGTTAATTGCACCACCAGAATGCCCAACGCGCGTTCGCCGATATACTCAATCTTGCCATGCAGGATATTGACCGCGACGCCAAACTTGATCGCCACCTCCGACAGTACCGGCTGCTCCGCCGAATCGCCGATAAACAAAATTTTCAGCAACTGCCCGGGCAGGTGTTCCCGTAAGCGTTCCGGCAGGGTCAAATTAAGGGTATGAGACACCAGTTGCTGTGTGAAAGCGTGTTGCGGGTGGGCAAACACATCAAACACCTCGCCCGATTCCACAACCTTACCGCCCGACATCACCGCCACGCGATCGCAAATAGATTTGATCACGTTCATTTCATGGGTGATCAGCACAATAGTAATCCCGAGCTGCGCGTTGATCTGTCTGAGCAGGGCCAGAATCGTGGCGGAAGTTTCCAGATCCAGAGCGGAAGTCGGTTCGTCACACAGCAAAACATCCGGATGGTTAGCGATGGCGCGGGCTATCCCCACCCGCTGTTTTTGCCCGCCGCTGAGCTGTACCGGAAAACAGTTCGCTTTATCGGCAAGGCCCACCAGCGTTAAAATTTCCGCCACCCGCGGCGCGATTTTGCTGCGTTCCCAGCCAGCCGCTTTCAGGCTAAACGCCACGTTTTTCGCCACTGTCCGGGTATGCATTAAGTTAAAATGCTGGAAAATCATACCAATACGCTGCCGCGCCTGGCGTAACGCTTTTCCGTCCAGCGCAGAAATTTCCACGCCGTTGACGTTGACGCGCCCCTGACTGGGACGCGTTAAGGCGTTCAGGGTACGCAGCAGAGTGCTTTTTCCTGCGCCGCTGGTACCGACAATGCCAAAAATCTCGCCCGCGGCGATATGCAGGCTCACATCATCCACCGCGCGCGTGGGGGTACCGCGACCGGCGGTAAAATCGACGCAGACTTTTTCTATTTCAATCATATTCACCTCAGAAATTGGGGATGGCCACCGCTGCGATCAGGGTGTCGCGGTCATCCATTCCGGTTTCTGGAAGGCGCTATAAATATTCTTTGGATCGTCGATGACCGCGCGATAAGCCGGCGATTTCACCGCCTCGACAATATCTTTGGCAAACGGCTTATCGGCATCTTCACTGCGTACCGCAATGATATTTTTCAGATTCTCATCCAGGTGTTCCTGCTTAATCGCGCTGGAGAGATCGAGTCCTGCCGCCACCGCAAAGTTCCCGTTAACCAGCGCGCCGGTCACGCCGTCCAGCGTGCGCGGTAGCTGTGCGGCTTCCAGCGGTTTGAAAACCAGTCCTTTTGGATTGCTGGCGATATCTCGTTCAGAGGCTTTGGTCGGATCGATATTGTGCTTAATCGTGATAAGCCCCAACGATTGCAGGAAGCGAAGGCCGCGCGCCAGGTTGGTCGGATCGTTGGAGAGGGTAATAATGTCCCCTTTTTTAAGCGCATCCAGGCTGTTGATTTTACGTGAATAGAAGCCCATCCCGGCGGTCGGTACCACAATAAGTTTGCTGAGCTTCAGCCCTTTGTCAGCGGTGAATTTGTCAAAATAGAGGGTATGTTGAAAGAGGTTGGCGTCGATGCTGCCGTTAGCTAACGCCATATTGGGCTGGACATAGTCGCTAAACTCGCGCACCACGACCTTATACCCTTTTTCTTTTAATGTCGGCGCAATCGCCTGCTTCACCATGTCGCCATACGGCCCTGGCGCGACGCCAAATACGATCGTTTGCGGGGAACCATCGGCATGGGCAAACTGTAATCCGCAGGCCAGTAATAGCGTGCTGGCCGCAATGCGTAAACTCTGACGCAATCCCATAATTTCTCCATTTTAAATAGTGTGATGCTGTGCCGGATGCCGTTCATGCGGCATCGTCTGTTTTGGCCCAAACGAAAGGCTATTTCTTAACATGACACAGATCACAGCCTGCTGTCCTTGAAATTATTTCATGATGTTTCCTGGTGTGTCGTTAAATGTACGAGGCAGGCGCTCAGGCGTGTGTCAGGCGGGAATGGCGTAAAGGGAAATGCCGGATAAGACGTCTTAACGCCAACATCCGGCACAGGAAAACGCTTTAGAAATCGTAACGCAGACGCACCAGGTTCATATCGCCCAGATTGTCAGTGCTGGAGGTGAAAACATGTTCATAATCAACGCGGAAACCATAATCCAGTTGGAAGGTGATCCCCACGCCGTTATCGGTGCGCAGATAGTCGCGGCCATTCACATATTCAATGCGGTCGCCCATAAAGTACGGTTGAATAGCTTTCACGGCATACTGACCAATCGGGAAAGCGTAACCGACAAAATATTCCAGACCCCACGCATCGCCGGCAAAGTAATCATTCACAGACACTTTTTTGGTCGTCATAAAGTTCTGATACCAACCGCCGCCTGCGGCAATAGTCCAGTTTTCCGGCGTCCAGCTTAACGCGGTACCGACAATATTTTGATCGTAAGTTTTATTGCCGTTGCCGCGCATCTCCGCACGGGTATAGTTCCATGCCGTCCCCCAGGTCAGATCGTCGGTGAGATGGTAATCCGCGCCTAAAGAACCGCCGCCTTTACGTTTGTAATTCAGGCCGTTATTGGCATTATAATCGTCGCTGAACAGATAAGACGCGTAGAGATCGACATTGCCAATGCTTTTCTTATACTTCAATGACTTACGCGTACGGTAAGAACCATCGTAGTCGCCGTTAATCCCGTTGCCCGGCGCCTGACCTATCATGTCGTAATCCCAGATATCGGTTTTTACGCCCACCACATCGTAATAAATGCTGTTCTGTTGACCGAAGGTCAGCGTTCCCCACGTCGCGCTCTTGAAGCCAGTATACAGCATACGGCGAGTGGTATCAGTCGTGCCCTTCGCATAATGGTTATCCCAGTCAAATACCGCAGGGATATTGACGCCCAGCTCGTAATAGCTAATCCAACTGATATCATCAAACAGATAATAATCCGCGGCGAAGCGGAAACGCGTCCCGCCATCAAAACCATTACGTTTATAACCGTTCGCGCCGTCATTACCGGTCATATTCTGGAACTGCGGACGAATACTCCCGCCAACGGTGAAATTGAGTCGGCTGAGTGGATTACCCGCCTGGGGATCTTGTTTTAAAACGGTGATTTCCGCCTGAGTGGCGAAAGGCATGAAAGCCACTGCCGCGCCGATCGATGCCGCCAACGCTGTTATTTTAATTGTCATTATATTTTCCTTGATAGATAGCCAATCCAAATCATTTAGCAGGCAAATAATAACTGTTATAAAACCTTACGTGTTGTGTATTTTTTAATGATTTGTGCTACTAAAAATCAAGGAGTTATCAATTTGTGCGACTAAAAAAGTACGCGCCGTTTTAAAAACCAGCGCGAAATTATTCACATCATGAATCATCCGCTAAACTGGCGGAATAGCGCTTTGCCTTTAAGCAAACGAACGCCAAGCCAGCCGCCGCATACGGAAAGCAGCAGCGCGCCGCAAAACGGCAGTGCGACCCATAAACGCCAGTCCGGCTCCCAGGGGAAATCAAAAACGTTGATTTGTAAGATCGCCAGCGCCGTCTCCGCGCCAATCGCGGCGACCAGCCCGGCAACTAACCCCAGCATGGCGAATTCGCACCAGAGTGTGGTACGCAACAGTTTCTTTCCGGCTCCTAACGTGCGCCACACCACCAGCTCCTGATGGCGCTGACGCATCCCGACCTGTACCTGGGCCAGTAATAGCAACATGCCGCAGAGAGTGACTAGCACAACCATCACCTCCAGCGCCCGACTGACCTGCTCCAGCACCTGTCCCACCTGTTTCAGGATCGCCCCGATATCTAACAGGCTGACGGTAGGAAACTCGCGGTTAAGCTGCGTTAACATGCCGTTGCCATTCTCCCAGCGAAAACTGGTCAACCAGCTTTGTGGTTGCCCGTCCAGCGCCCCGGAAGGAAAAATGAAGAAAAAGTTGGGCCGCAGGCTTTCCCAGTCCACTTGACGCAGGCTGGTGACTTTAGCGCTAAATGCCTGGGTATCGCCCATAAAGGTTACGCTATCGCCGAGTTTGACGTTCAGCCGCTTCGCCAGCCCCTCTTCCATAGAGACTTCGCCCGGTTTTGGCGGCCAGTGACCGGCGACCAGCGGATTATGCGCCGGGCGCGTATCCTGCCAGGTCAAATTCAGTTCACGGTTGAGCGACTCATCCTGCTGACCTTCCGTCGGATTACCGTTTATCTCCGTTAACCGCGCCCGCACAATCGGATAAAACGTCTGCGGGATCACCTGATGTTCCGCCAAAAAGGCTTTCAGCGGCGCGACCTGTTCTGAAGCAATATTGATAAGGAAATAGTTCGGGCTTTCCGGCGGGAGCTGCTGTTGCCAGCGATCAAGGAGGTCGCCGCGCAGCACCAGCAAGAGCGCCAGCAGCATAAACGAAAGCGAAAACGCCGAAAGCTGACTCAACGTTGACCACGGCTGACGCAGAAGTCGGCTGACGGCCAGACGCAGCGGTAGCGACGTCAACGTCATGCCGCGCAACACGTTAAGCAGCATCCAGCCCACCAGACCGCACAGCAGCGCCAGTATCACGGCGCCCGCCAGAACCGCCCACAACAGCATACTTTCGCCCATCAATCCGGCGAGCAGCGCCACCACGACGGCGCAGGCGACAGGCAAATAAATTTTTAACGACCAGACGCGAGCGACAACATCGCGGCGCAGCACCCGTAGCGGCTGGCTCGCCAGCAACAATCGATAAGGCCGTAAACCGACCAGCAGAGAGATGACCGTCATCGCGCCCAGCGCCCACAGCCAGGGCCACAGGCTGGCGGGCGGCAAATCGGCGGGCAATACCGGTTTTAGCAGCACCAGCAATATGTTTTCAAACAGTAACCCAATCGCGCCTCCCGTGACGGCGGAAAGCCCCAGCACCATCAACCACTGTCCGATGATAAGTTTACGCAACTGGGCCCGGCCCGCGCCCAACGTTTTTAAAATCGCCACCAGATCGTAGCGGCTACGGCAGTAATGGCTCATCGCCACCGCGACGGCAGCTACCGCCAGCAGTAGCGTTAATAACGCCGAAAGCAGCAAAAACTGCTGCGAACGTTCGAGCGATTTCCCCAATGCCCCGTCATCCTGCTCCAGTCCGTACCAGCGATGTTCCGGTTTAAGCTGCGGTAACAGCCAGCTTTCATAGCCAGCAAGCTGTTGCGGCGTTCCGCCGAATTTATACCGCCACATCACGCGACTCCCCGGCTGTATCGCACCGGTTTTTGCCACATCGGCCATATTCATCATCAGACGCGGCGCCATCTGAAAAGGGTTAAATCCGGAATCCGGCTCCTGCACCACTTCACCAGCAATACGCAAGGTCACGTCGCCGACATCAATGGTATCGCCCGTTTTCAAATTAAGCAGCGCCATCAGACGCGGCGCCAGCAGTACGCTACCCGGCTGCGGTTTCACTCCGCCTGGACGGGTTTGCAATTCGCCGTACATCGGATAAACGCTATCTACCGCCTTCACGCTGGCCAGTTGCGGCGTATCGCCGGCAAACGTCATGGTCGCAAAGGTTAACTGCTCGCCCACGTTAAGGCCGCGTTTACGCGCCTCTTCAAGCCAGGCTTTCGGTACCTCCCGCGAACTTTGCAGCGTCCGATCGCCTGCCATAAACTCGCGGCTTTGCTGACTTAACCCTTTTTCCATCCGGTCGCTGATACTGCCGAGCGCCAGTACGCAGGCCACCGCCAGACTCAACGCCAGCCAGACAATAATCAGCGACGGCGAGCGCCATTCGCGCCAGAACCAGCGGGCTATCATGCCTCCTCCTGTAACTGACCGTTGACCAACCGTAGCCGCCGGTCGCAGCGCGCCGCCAGCGCCGGGTCGTGCGTCACCAGAATCAGCGTAGTGCCGTGCTCGCGGTTAAGCGAAAATAGCAGGTCGGCGATTTTATCTCCGGTCTGACGGTCAAGGTTGCCCGTCGGCTCATCGGCAAACAGCACATCAGGACGCCCGTTAAACGCGCGCGCCAGCGCTACGCGCTGCTGTTCGCCGCCGGAAAGCTGTGCCGGAAGGTGGTCAAGCCGTTTTCCCAGTCCCAGTTGTTCGAGCAGCGCTTTCGCCCCCGCCTTACTCTGACCGCTGTTTTCACCGCGTAGCAGGGCCGGTAGCTCAACGTTTTCCAGCGCGTTAAGCGTAGGAATAAGCATGAAGGATTGAAAAACAAAACCGACATGCTGAGCGCGAAGCTGCGCCCGCGCCTCTTCGTCCATCTGATGAAGCGGTTTCCCGACCAGACTGACCTCTCCGCTACTGCCGTCATCCAGTCCGGCGAGAATCGCCAGCAGCGTAGATTTTCCCGATCCTGATTCGCCAATCAGCGCAATGGTTTCGCCGCGTTTGACAACCAGTTCAACTCCGGTAAGGATGGAAAGCTCATGCTCACCCTGACCGACGGACTTCCTGAGACGATGAACTTCAACACTGTTTTCCGCTGGCATTTGCCCTTCCTGTTTTTGATCCTGTTAACTTTCCGTGCCGCCGCCGCAGACACCTTATTAATTCTGGGCGATAGCCTCAGCGCCGGTTACCGTATGACCGCCAGCGCGGCATGGCCGTCGCTCCTTAATGATAAATGGCAAAACAAAACGTCGGTCGTTAATGCCAGTATAAGCGGGGATACCTCGCAGCAGGGACTGGCGCGTTTGCCGGCGCTGTTGCAACAGCATCACCCGCGCTGGGTAGTGGTGGAGCTTGGCGGCAACGATGGCCTACGCGGTTTTGCGCCTGCGCAAACCGAACAGACGCTACGTAAAATCATTCAGACGGTGAAAGCCGCCGATGCCCAACCGTTACTGATGCAAATTCATCTGCCCGCTAACTACGGTCGCCGTTATAATGAATCCTTTAGCGCCATTTATCCTAAGCTCGCCAAAGAGTTCGATATTCCTCTATTACCGTTTTTTATGGAAGAGGTATATCTGAAACCACAGTGGATGCAGGATGACGGTATTCATCCCAACCGCGACGCGCAGCCGTTTATTGCCGACTGGATGGCGAAGCAGTTGACCCCTTTTCTCTCCTGAATCATTCGAGTTGCATGAAGGCGGCACGTAAGAGAATTTCCAGGAGCATAGATACCTATGTGACTGGAGTAAACGAACGCACAGGCAACTTGAAGTATGACGGATATAGTTAACCACGACTCTTAAATCAACGGAGATCCTGACAGGTAAAGTTATGCAAAAATCGGTCTTAATAACAGGATGTTCCAGCGGAATCGGTCTGGACAGCGCGCTTGAACTTAAACGCCAGGGCTTTCAAATCCTGGCGGGCTGCCGCAAACCTGATGATGTCGCCCGGATGAACAGTATGGGATTTACCGGCGTGTTGATCGATCTCGACTCCCCTGAAAGCGTGGATCGTGCCGCCGATGAAGTGATCGCCCTGACCGATAATCGTCTGTATGGGATCTTTAACAATGCCGGCTACGGCGTGTATGGCCCCCTTTCCACCATCAGCCGTGAACAGATGGAGCAACAGTTTTCCAGTAATTTCTTCGGCGCGCATCAGCTTACCATGCGCTTACTTCCCGCCATGTTGCCGCATGGCGAAGGACGCATTGTGATGACCTCATCGGTGATGGGGCTGATTTCCACCCCAGGGCGCGGCGCTTACGCCGCCAGCAAATATGCGCTCGAAGCCTGGTCTGACGCGCTACGTATGGAGCTACGGCACACAGGCATTAAAGTGAGCCTGATAGAACCGGGGCCGATTCGTACCCGTTTTACCGATAACGTTAACCAGACGCAGCGTGATAAACCGGTAGAAAATCCCGGCATCGCCGCGCGTTTCACCCGCGATCCTGACGCGGTAGTAGCGAAAGTGCGTCATGCTTTTGCAAGCGATAAACCCAGGCTGCGCTATCCCGTTACGCTGGTCACCTGGGCGGTGATGGCGCTGAAACGCATATTGCCGGGCCGGATGCTGGATAAAATTTTACAAAGCTGAGTTGAAGCGCGCCCGTCAGCCCCCATGTAAACGTGACACAGACAAAAGAGAGCGACGCCATGTCCGTACAGAACATTGTCAATATTAATGAATCCAACCTGCAGCAGACCTTAGAGCAGTCCATGACCACGCCGGTACTGTTCTATTTCTGGTCTGAACGCAGCCAACACTGTCTGCAATTAACGCCAGTGCTGGAAAGTCTGGCTGCCCAGTACCACGGTCAGTTTATTCTGGCAAAGCTGGACTGCGACGCCGAACAGATGATCGCCGCTCAGTTTGGTCTACGCGCCATCCCGACAGTCTATCTGTTCCAGAATGGCCAACCGGTCGATGGTTTCCAGGGGCCGCAGCCGGAAGAGGCAATCCGCGCTCTGCTGGATAAAGTACTGCCGCGTGAAGAAGAGCTAAAAGCGCAACAAGCGATGCAGTTAATGCAGGAGGGCAACTACGTTGACGCACTGCCGTTACTCAAAGACGCCTGGCAGCTCTCTTCGCAGAACAGTGAGATTGGCCTGTTACTGGCGGAAGCGCAAATTGCGCTGAACCGCTCTGAAGAGGCCGAAGCGGTATTAAAAACTATCCCGCTACAGGATCAGGATACCCGTTATCAGGGGCTGGTCGCGCAGATCGAACTGCTTAAACAGGCGGCGGATACGCCGGAAATTCAGCAACTTCAGCAGCAAGTCGCGGATAATCCGCAGGATGCGGCTTTGGCAACGCAACTGGCGTTGCAGTTGCACCAGGTCGGACGTAATGAAGAAGCGCTGGAATTGCTGTTCAGCCATCTGAGAAAAGATCTTGCCGCCGCCGAGGGACAGACGCGCAAAACCTTCCAGGAGATCCTTGCCGCGCTCGGCACCGGCGACGCGCTGGCGTCGAAATACCGCCGCCAGTTGTACGCGCTACTGTATTAATCCTCTCTTGCCTGATGGCGCGCTTATCTGGCCTACCTGTCGTCCTCAGGCCGGATAAGGCGCTTGCGCCATCATCCGGCAACTATCATGATTTCTTGAGCGGCATCACTACCAACTGATGACGCGAATTATAGAACTTCCGGTAGGTTAAATAGCAGGCAATGATGGTAGACAGGCTGGCTGTCGATAACAGCATAAACGTTACCATAATTTGATATTTAATCGCTTTTACCGGATCGATCCCGGCAAAAATCAGCCCGGACATCATCCCCGGCAGGCTCACCAGCCCAACGGTCTTTGCCGAGTCGATCGTCGGGATAAGCGATGCGCGGATGCTATCGCGGATAAGCCCGGCGGAGGCCATTTTCGGCGTTGCGCCCAAACTTAATTTTTCCTGGATTTGCTGCTGCTCGCTATGAAAACGCAGCCCCAGTTGGTTGTAGCACAGCCCTACCGCCACCATCGCATTGCCGGCGACCATGCCAGCGATGGGAATCACCTGCATCGGCGCAAATTCAATCGAACCGGTAAGCACCAGTACCGTCAGCGTTAGTCCGGCGCCGACGGTGATGGCGATAAACGAGGAGAGAAATGCCTTATCGATATATTTACTGCGCTTTTGCGCGTTCCATGCGGCGTTAAAACAGATGAACAGCACCATCAGTAGCGTCAGGGCGGCATGATTAACGCCAAAGATGTATTTCAGTACATAGCCGACAATAATGAGCTGTATCACCGCCCGGCATACGCTCCACAGAATATCTTTTTCCAGCGCCAGCTTTTCCTTGTGACTGATGAGCATCGCGACCACCACCAGCAGCATCGATAACGCCAGCGAGGTATTGGTAATATTATGCTCGTTCATAACGCGCCTCCTGCATCTCTCCGGCAGATGGCGTTAACGTTATCACCTTATCCGCGTGTTGAATTTCATCTTTATCATGCGTTACCCACAAGACAGCGACCTGCTTATCGCGAACATAGCGATGAATAATATCATTCACATTCCGTTTGTTATGTTCATCCAGCGCGCTGGTTATTTCGTCGAGTAACAGTATTTTCGGCAGAAACTGTAGATTACGAATTAGAGCAATACGCTGTTTTTCCCCGCCGGAAAGCGCGGCAATCGGTTTTTGCAGAATCGTCTCCGGCAGTTCAAAACGCGCCAGATCGTCTGCGAAGGCTGTCGGCTGCGGGCGCTGATGGCGAATTTGCCAGGGAAAAATCAGGTTATCGTAAACCGTATCGCCGAATAGCGCTGGCGTCTGAGCGCAATAAGAAACCTGCTGGCGATAGGCTTCCGGACTCAGAGTAGTAATATCCCGCCCCTCAAAAAGAATCACGCCGATATCAGGGCTTATTAGCGAGGCCACCATTTTCAACAACGTACTTTTTCCGCAGCCAGAAGGACCGGTAATTAACTTAAATTCGCCGCGTTGCAGCGTAAAACTGATGTTATTCACTATTTTTGTCGTCGCAGTCTGGTAACCGACCTGCTTTAACTCAAGCAACATGCTACGTTTTGTCATTTATTGCGCATCCGTTGTTCATATTTTTATAGCGATAGTGTATCCCTGTAATTAATAAGGGGGGAACATGCTTTACTGAATCAGGTATAATTCGCTTAATTCGTCAGCAAAATCGGTTTATGGACAACGCAACAGGAGGTTTAGCTATGCTCATTCTTATCCCTATTCTCATTTTCGTCGCGCTGGTGATCGTCGGCGCGGGCGTCAAAATCGTTCCGCAGGGATACCAGTGGACGGTGGAGCGCTTTGGACGTTACACCAAAACTCTGCAGCCGGGATTAAGCCTTGTTGTACCGTTTATGGACAGAATTGGCCGCAAGATCAATATGATGGAGCAGGTGCTGGATATTCCGTCGCAGGAGGTGATCTCAAAAGATAACGCCAACGTCACTATCGATGCGGTCTGTTTTATTCAGGTTATCGATGCGCCGCGCGCCGCTTATGAAGTCAGTAACCTGGAACTGGCGATCATTAACCTGACCATGACCAATATCCGTACGGTGCTCGGTTCGATGGAGCTGGATGAAATGCTCTCCCAGCGCGACAGCATCAACGCGCGGCTGCTGCATATTGTCGATGAAGCCACCAATCCGTGGGGAATTAAAGTTACCCGTATCGAAATTCGCGATGTCCGTCCGCCCGCGGAATTGATCTCCTCGATGAACGCCCAGATGAAAGCGGAACGTACCAAACGCGCCTATATCCTTGAGGCCGAAGGGGTGCGTCAGGCGGAAATCCTGAAAGCCGAGGGGGAAAAACAGTCGCAGATTCTGAAAGCCGAAGGCGAACGTCAGTCCGCTTTCCTGCAGGCGGAAGCGCGCGAACGTTCCGCCGAAGCGGAAGCCCGCGCTACGCAGATGGTGTCTGAAGCCATCGCCGCCGGGGATATTCAGGCGTTAAACTACTTCGTGGCGCAGAAATACACCGAAGCGTTACAGCAAATCGGCTCGGCGAATAACAGCAAAGTGGTCATGATGCCGCTGGATGCCAGCAGTCTGATGGGCGCTATCGCCGGGATCAGCGAGCTGGTTAAGGACAGCGCCAGCGAACGGAAAAAAGCATGATAGCGATGATTCTGGTACATCCACATATCTTCTGGCTTAGCCTCGGCGGCCTGTTGTTGGCTGCGGAAATGCTCGGCGGTAACGGCTATTTGCTGTGGAGCGGCGTGGCGGCAGTGATTACCGGCTTAACCGTCTGGCTCTTACCGCTCGGCTGGGAATGGCAGGGCGTGCTGTTTGCGGCCTTAACGTTGCTGGCGGCCTGGCTTTGGTGGCGCTGGCTGGCGCGTCGCGTGCGGGAACAAAAGCCGACCGACAGCCGCCTTAACCAACGCGGACAACAACTGGTAGGCCGCCGGTTTATGCTTGATGCCGCGTTAGTGAACGGACGGGGTCATATGCGTGTCGGTGACAGCTCGTGGCCGGTATGCGCTGACGAAGACCTGCGCGCAGGTACGCATGTCGAAGTGATCGCCGTGGAAGGCATCACCCTACGCATTCGCGCCGTTTAATCAACGTAACTTTTGCGCCTTGTGATGACAGCAGCCGGAAAGATTATCAATAATCGGGCAGTCGGCGCTGTCATCGCCGGGACAACTCTCCGCCATCGCCAACAGTTGATCGCGCATTGATTGCAGCTCGCTGATATGGCGTTCGATCTCCGCGACCTTTTCCAGCGTCCGCTTTTTCACATCTGCGCTATGGCGTCGCGGATCGTTAAACAGATTGACCAGTTCGCCACACTCTTCCAGATTAAACCCCACCTGCCTCGCCTGTCGCAGCAACGTCAGCTCGTTTAAATGCTTCTGCGTGTAGGTGCGATAACCATTTTCGCTACGTAATGGCGGCGTCACCAGCCCTTTCTCTTCATAAAACCGAATGGCTTTGCTGGTTAAACCGGTTTTTTTCGCCACATCGCTAATATTCATATTTCCCCCTTGACCTTAACCTTGCTGGAAGGTTTAACCTTTATCACAGTGAGTCACTACGATTACTAATGTCAATGAATTGATGACCAATCATAAAGGAGTTTTTACTATGTCTCAAACTATCGACCTGACCCTGGACGGTTTGTCCTGCGGTCATTGCGTTAAACGCGTGAAAGAAAGTCTTGAACAACGTCCGGATGTTGAGCTGGCGGACGTTACCGTAACCGAAGCGCACGTTACCGGTACCGCCAGTGCGGACGCGTTAATTGAAACCATCAAACAAGCCGGGTATGGCGCGACGTTAAGCCACCCAAAGGCTAAACCGCTGACGGAGTCATCAATCCCGTCGGAAGCACTGGCAGCGGTTCCTCATGAGCTTCCGGTAGCGACGGCCGATGAAGAAAGCCAACAGTTGCTGTTAAGCGGCATGAGCTGCGCCAGTTGTGTCACCCGCGTACAACATGCGCTACAAAGCGTACCGGGCGTCACGCAGGCACGGGTAAACCTGGCGGAACGCACTGCGCTGGTGATGGGCAGCGCGTCCGCCGCTGATTTAGTGCAGGCGGTGGAAAAAGCCGGCTACGGCGCAGAGGCGATTGAAGATGACATCAAACGCCGCGAGCGCCAGCAGGAAACCGCCATCGCCACCATGAAACGTTTTCGCTGGCAGGCCATCGTCGCCCTGGCGGTCGGTATACCGGTCATGGTCTGGGGGATGATCGGCGATAACATGATGGTGACCGGCGACAACCGCAGCCTGTGGCTGGCTATTGGCCTGATCACGCTTGCGGTGATGGTTTTTGCGGGCGGTCACTTTTACCGTAACGCGTGGAAAAGCCTGCTGAACGGCACGGCGACGATGGATACGCTGGTGGCGCTCGGCACCGGGGTCGCCTGGCTCTACTCCATGAGCGTCAACCTGTGGCCGCAGTGGTTCCCGATGGAAGCACGGCACCTCTATTACGAAGCCAGCGCGGTGATTATCGGTCTGATTAATCTCGGACACATGCTGGAAGCGCGCGCCCGTCAGCGTTCCTCAAAAGCGCTGGAAAAATTACTCGATCTCACCCCGCCCACCGCACGCGTCGTAACAGAAGACGGCGAAAAAAGCGTCCCGCTGGCGGACGTTCAGCCAGGGATGCTGCTGCGGCTCACTACCGGCGATCGCGTGCCGGTGGATGGCGAAATTACCCAGGGCGAAGCGTGGCTTGATGAAGCCATGCTGACCGGCGAACCTATTCCGCAGCAAAAAGGCGAAGGCGACAGCGTTCATGCCGGCACCGTCGTCCAGGACGGCAGCATCCTGTTCCGCGCCAGCGCGGTGGGCAGTCATACCACGCTGTCACGCATTATTCGCATGGTACGCCAGGCGCAGAGCAGTAAACCGGAAATTGGCCAACTGGCCGATAAAATCTCCGCGGTATTCGTTCCCGTAGTGGTGGCCATTGCGCTGTTCAGCGCCGCTATCTGGTATTTCTTCGGGCCGGCACCGCAAATTGTTTATACGCTGGTCATCGCCACCACCGTACTGATTATCGCCTGCCCTTGCGCATTAGGCCTGGCGACGCCAATGTCGATTATTTCCGGCGTAGGCCGCGCGGCCGAATTCGGCGTGCTGGTACGCGACGCCGATGCCCTGCAACGCGCCAGTACGTTGGATACCCTCGTTTTTGATAAAACCGGGACGCTGACGGAAGGCAAGCCGCAAGTGGTGGCGGTAAAAACCTTTAACGGCGTTGATGAAGCTCAGGCATTACGTCTGGCAGCCGCGCTCGAACAAGGCTCCAGCCACCCGCTGGCCCATGCGATTCTGGAAAAAGCCGGCGATGATAAACTGCCGCAGGTGAACGGTTTCAGAACGCTGCGCGGACTGGGCGTCAGCGGTGAAGCGGAAGGTCATCAACTGCTTCTGGGGAACCAGGCGTTACTGAACGAACAGCACGTCGCCACGGATGATATGACGGCGGAAATCACCGCGCAGGCCTCGCAAGGCTCGACTCCAGTCCTGCTGGCGATTGACGGTAAAGCGGCGGCGTTACTGGCGGTACGCGATCCATTGCGCAGCGATAGTATTGCCGCACTTGAACGCCTGCACAATGCCGGATACCGTCTGGTAATGCTCACCGGGGATAACCCAACGACGGCTAACGCGATTGCCAAAGAAGCGGGTATTGATGAAGTGATTGCGGGCGTTCTGCCGGATGGCAAAGCCGATGCGATTAAACGCCTGCAAAGCCAGGGTCGTCAGGTTGCGATGGTCGGCGATGGTATCAACGATGCGCCCGCGCTGGCGCAGGCGGACGTCGGTATCGCGATGGGCGGTGGCAGCGATGTGGCGATTGAAACCGCGGCGATTACGCTGATGCGCCATAGTCTGATGGGCGTGGCGGATGCGCTGGCCATTTCGCGCGCGACGTTGCGCAATATGAAACAAAACCTGCTTGGCGCATTTATCTACAACAGCATTGGTATCCCGGTGGCCGCCGGTATTCTGTGGCCGTTTACCGGTACCTTGTTAAACCCGGTAGTAGCGGGCGCGGCAATGGCGCTGTCTTCCATTACCGTCGTCAGCAATGCCAACCGGCTATTGCGCTTTAAACCGAAAGCGTAAAAAGTCTATACCCAAAATAATTCGAGTTGCTTAAAGGCGGCAAGGGAGTGAGTCCCCAGGAGCATAGATAACTATGTGACTGGGGTGAGCGACAAATCTGCCGGGAGCAGATTTGAACGTCGCGTGCGACGGCCCGTCAGGGCGAGGCC
Organism: Salmonella sp. K21076; assembly: GCF_039650795.1. Lineage (NCBI taxonomy): Bacteria > Pseudomonadati > Pseudomonadota > Gammaproteobacteria > Enterobacterales > Enterobacteriaceae > Salmonella > Salmonella sp. K21076. The sequence goes on along the minus strand of NZ_JBCLYA010000046.1, from coordinate 104,303 downwards.
CATGGATGGGCCGAGTAATCCGTAGCCAACACATAAGCAACTTGAAGTATGAAGGGTATATATCAGGCAGCATCAGCTGCCTGATATATTATTAAGCCATCAGCAATTTACCGTATCAATATATAAAAATTTAACCGCACATCCTATAGAAAAATAAAAACAACATTTTATAATGTTTTTTTGAATCATAAGGATGTGTTATTTATGTTTAGAAAAGCAGTTACGCTTCTTTTCCTGCTTTCTCCCGCAGTTAGTTATGCAGGATTATTTGATTCCACTCCAGAGTTAAAATGTGGCAACGATAATGCAGTCACGGCGGCAAAAGAGTGGATTTACAATGAAGCATTAGGTCGTTTACAGCAAGACTATATTAAAGAGCCCTCCACGCTTTTCTTCGATATCCCCCAGACTCAATACGAGCAGCAACTCCGGGCTATTCCTGTTCAATTCAGTGATGTAATCACGCAGAACCCTCAACCAGAAAATGCCAACCTACGAACTTGCTCGGCTACCGTCGCCATGAGTATTCCTCAGCCATTGTTTAAATTAATGAAAGACTTACCAAATACTCTATTCTATATTTCACAAGGGGATGGACAGGTAATAAACAATACGGTGACCTGGAAACAGGTTAACTACAATATTCAGCTAGCAGACAACAATAAAGATATTGTTGTCACCCCTGTGCAGAAAACCGATAAATTGGCGCGGTCTATTTATGTAATGGCAAGAATGACGGTATCTGGTGATAGCATTATAAAGAAAAAAAATAACTCACTGATTGAAATCGCAGCAAAGAAATTTGAGAGTAGAGATCGCGAGCTTAATCAGGTCTGGAATTCGCTACCCACCTCTGCCCGAACGGCATTAAAACAAGAGCAGCGAGTCTGGGTGACAAAAAAAGAGCAACAGTGCGGCAAACTTAGCGATGCAAAATCCGAGGACATACCTGCTGAAAAGCGCATCAGTATTTATAAATGCCAGCTTGAAATGACCATCGCCAGAACGACCTATCTCGACGGCAGCGAACTACCCGACTGATCGTTGACGTCCCGTCAGGGCGCATTGCGCCCTTTTCTCCAACGCGCTAGCATGAGCTTTTTCAAAGGGAGCGCGTATGGAGCTATTAAATCAACTTAAACGTTTATGCCGCGCGCTGCGTGGTACCCCAAATAGTTGGCCTGCTATCGATCTCTCCCTGCCCGGCGGTCGTCATCTGCATCTGGTTGGCAGTATTCATATGGGGACGCGCGATATAGCTCCTCTTCCAGCAAAGCTGGTGAAAAAGCTACGCCAGGCCGACGCGCTGGTCGTTGAAGCGGATATTTCCGGTAACGAAACGCCATTCAGCAATCTCCCCAAATGCCCGCCGTTGGTCGAACGTCTCAGCGCCGGGCTGCTAAACACACTGGAAAAACGGGTCAGCGAGTTGGGTATGCCGCTGATCCATTTTGATAATCAACCTTTATGGCAGATAGCTATGGTGCTACAGGCCACGCAGGCGCAACGGCTGGGATTGCGCCCGGACTATGGCATTGATTATCAGCTATTACAGGCTGCCCGCGAAATGTCGCTGCCGGTGCAAGAGCTGGAAGGGGCGAAACACCAGCTCGAACTACTATGCGATCTGCCCGATGGCGGGATGGCGCTGCTCGACGACACGCTGACGCACTGGCACACCAACGCACGGCTTTTGCAGGTGATGATCGGCTGGTGGCTTGAACAGCCGCCGACCAGCATCGGCGCTTCGCTCCCCAGAACGTTTAGCCAACCGCTGTATGATGTACTGATGGTGAAACGCAATGAAGCCTGGCGCGACGCGCTGCTGGCACTGCCACCGGGACGCTACGTGGTAGCCGTAGGGGCGCTACATCTGTACGGCGAAGGCAACCTACCGCAAATATTGAAATAAAAAATGGCCAATATCGCTATTGGCCCGTCAAAGAGGAATTTCATCGTTATTATTATCCCGACGCTTTCGCTTCGGATCTTCAGATTGTCGCTCAAAGTTGCCGCAACTGCCAAGACCTAATGCACAAGATTATACTATTTTTTAGTCCGCTTTCGGGCGTATGCTGATGGCAAATCACGTCTGTAGTAAGAAGGAACGTTATGACACCCGCAGTTAAGTTACTCGAAAAGAACAAGATTCCGTTTAACATTCACACCTACGATCACGATCCGAATGAAACTAACTTTGGCGATGAAGTGGTGCGTAAGCTCGGGCTAAACGCCGATCAGGTGTATAAAACGCTTTTGGTTGCCGTGAATGGCGATATGAAGCAACTGGCCGTCGCCGTGACGCCTGTAGCCGGGCAGCTGGATTTGAAAAAAGTCGCCAAAGCTCTGGGCGCGAAAAAGGTCGATATGGCCGACCCGATGGTGGCGCAACGCACCACGGGATACCTGGTCGGCGGGATCAGTCCGCTGGGACAGAAGAAACGGCTGCCTACGCTGATTGACGCGCCAGCCCGCACGTTTGCCACTATTTATGTTTCCGGTGGTAAACGCGGGCTGGATATTGAACTGGCGGCTGACGATTTGGCCGCCATCCTGAGTGCTAAATTCGCTGATATCGCGCGTCGGGATTAAGCCTGCGTAAAATACATTGCCGGATAGCGGCGCAAACGCCTTATCCGGCCTACAGCATACATAATCCGTAGGCCTTAAGGCTGTGCGCCATCAGGCAGAGATGGCTATCAGTACCGCTACAGCCAGTTCACCTCGCCATTTGGCGTAAACGCCGCCGCATCCAACGGTGAATTCTGCTGAATAAACTCTTTCAGCACTTCCGCGTCAATAAACCCGGTATTCACGTAGCCCGGTTTGTTATCGATGCGCGGATAACCATCGCCGCCCGTGGCGTTGAAACTCAGCGTCGCCATGCGGTAGGTTTTGGCCGGATCAACAGGCTCGCCTTTGATTTTCAGATCGGTGAGCTTGCCCTCTTTGGCGACAAAGCTCACATTGGCGAACTGTGGATAGGCGCCGGAGTCCGGTTTCATCTGCGCTACGGCGGTGAGATAATCAACCACCTCTTTGCCGCTCATATCGGCATACACCACAATGTTGCCGAACGGCTGTACCTTGAGCACGCTTTTATAGGTAATATCTCCCGCCTCAATCGAGTCGCGAATACCGCCGCCGCTCATCACGCCAAAATCGGCACCGGTGCGCGCGATCTGCGCAGCCAGAATCACCCGTCCCATATTGGTCTGGACAAATCTGACCTTACTGCGATCGCCTTCAAGCAGGCCATTCACGCTACCAATTTTCACCTCCAGTTGCGCTTTACCTTTATTCTGGAACGGCGTTAATAACGAGAGCATTTGCGGATTTTCGGCGATTTCCGGCGTGTAAAGTACACGCTCGCTTTTCCCGTTATCCCAGGTCACTTTTTTCTTGAGATTTACCGGAATAAGCTGGTAGTTAACCATTTTCATCTCGCCGTTACGGAATTCGAAATCCGCGTGGCCCACATATTTACCCCACTCATGCGCCTGCACGCTCCAGATGCCATTTTGCTTATCCGGCGCGCAGGGCGTTCCCGTTACGTAATTCACCTGTTTTTATTTTCCGACGCCATGCATACCGGGTCTTGTGAGTGACCGCCCACAATCATCGCCAGCGAACCGGCAGGCAGACTACGCGCCATCTCAACGTCGCCCGGCGCATTCGAACCGTGATCGCCGTTGTCATAATGTCCCATATGCGTGGTCGCGATAATCACGTCCGGTTTTTCATTCATATTAAGTTCCTGAATCACCACCTTTGCTTCTTCAGCAGGTTTACGAAACTCAATATCGGTGAAATATTCCGGGTTGCCTATTTTCGCCGTGTCATCGGTGGTTAAGCCGATTACCGCGATTTTTATATCCTGGCGTGTAAAAATAGCCCACGGCTTAAACAGACGCTCGCCGGTACTTTTTTGATAAATATTGGCGGAAAGAAAGGGAAACTTCGCCCACTTTTCCTGCTGGCGCAATACGGTGAGCGGATTATCAAATTCATGATTACCGACGGCCATAGCGTCGTAGCCAATCAGATTCATCCCGCGGAAATCGGGCTCCACATCCTGGAGATCGGATTCCGGCACTCCGGTATTAATGTCGCCGCCGGATAACAACAGGACGCTTCCCCCCTCTTGCGCCACCTCTTTACGGATACTGTCCACCAGCGTTTTTTGCGCCGCCAGACCATATTCGCCATATTCGCTGCGCCAGAAGTGACCGTGGTGATCGTTGGTATGCAGGATAGTAATTTTATAGGTTTTATCTTTTTCGTAAGCCTGTGCAGGCTGAGTCGTCAGCGCGAACGCCGCCAGTAACGCCAGCGCCACACCCCGTTTCAAAAATTTCATCTTTCTCTCCCTGACTCAATATCAACCGCAGAAATTACCTTTCCTTGCAATAATAGACAAATATGTTTTCAGAATTGAGACTTCCTTCAAACACATTTCACAGGTATGTTAGGCAAGTAATAATTACACATCCTACTATCTCCAACATCGCATAAAATTTAAGTGACTTTCTATGGCCATGAGTGAACCAACCCAGCCGTTAGCCGGCGCGCCCGCAGCGGCCGCTAAAGCACGTACTTCGTTTGGTATTTTGGGCGCGATCAGTCTTTCCCATCTGCTGAACGATATGATCCAGTCGCTAATCTTAGCTATTTATCCCCTGTTGCAGGCGGAGTTTTCGCTGACTTTCGTCCAGATAGGTTTGATCACCCTGACGTTCCAGCTCGCCTCATCGCTACTGCAACCGGTCGTCGGCTACTGGACGGATAAATATCCCATGCCGTGGTCGCTGCCTGTCGGCATGTGTTTTACCCTGAGCGGGCTGGTACTGCTGGCAATGGCGGGAAGTTTTGGCGGCGTATTGCTCGCTGCGGCGCTGGTGGGTACCGGCTCGTCCGTTTTTCACCCGGAATCGTCCCGCGTGGCGCGCATGGCCTCCGGCGGACGTCATGGTCTGGCGCAGTCTATCTTCCAGGTCGGCGGTAACTTCGGCAGTTCATTGGGCCCGCTGCTGGCCGCCGTGATTATCGCGCCCTATGGCAAAGGGAATGTCGCCTGGTTTGTGCTGGCCACGCTGCTGGCGATCGTGGTGCTGGCGCAGATCAGCCGCTGGTATGCAGCCCAGCACCGGATAGCGAAAGGCAAGCCAAAAGCGATAATCGCTAACCCGCTGCCGCGCAATAAAGTCGTGCTGGCGGTCAGCGTGTTATTGCTACTCATTTTCTCGAAATATTTCTATATGGCGAGCATCAGTAGCTACTACACCTTTTATCTGATGCAAAAATTCGGATTATCAATACAAAACGCGCAGCTCCATCTGTTTGCCTTCCTGTTTGCGGTGGCTGCCGGGACGGTTATCGGCGGGCCGGTGGGCGATAAAATCGGCAGAAAATATGTGATTTGGGGCTCTATTCTCGGCGTCGCGCCGTTTACCCTTGTTTTACCCTACGCCACGCTGTACTGGACGGGGATTTTAACGGTGATTATCGGCTTTATTCTCGCGTCGGCGTTTTCCGCCATTCTGGTGTATGCCCAAGAGCTGCTGCCAGGACGCATCGGCATGGTTTCCGGCCTGTTTTTCGGGTTTGCCTTCGGGATGGGAGGCCTGGGCGCAGCGGTGCTGGGGCTGATTGCAGACCATACCAGTATCTATTTAGTTTATAAAATCTGTGCTTTTCTGCCGCTTCTGGGGATACTGACCATATTCTTACCTGATAATCGACATAAAGCATGATTTTATGGCGGTTAAAGGTATGCTTTAACCGCCTGTACATCCTGATGCCATCTTGCTTTGTCCATCCCATGCTTATCACTTTTACGTTCCATGCTCTTTTTGCCTTCAGATCGTATCTTTTTATAAAACACAACCATTTTTTATAAACATCCTGATTGAAATTGTCATAAACTATTACCCGGAGTTTTGGAGTCCAGCAACCAAAGGAGACGGAATGCATCACGCTACCCCGCTTATCACCACCATTGTCGGCGGCCTTGTGCTCGCTTTTATTCTCGGCATGATTGCCAACAAATTGCGTATTTCTCCACTGGTGGGATATCTGTTAGCGGGCGTTCTGGCGGGACCTTTTACCCCAGGTTTTGTTGCGGATACCAAACTGGCGCCGGAGCTGGCGGAGCTCGGCGTGATTCTATTGATGTTCGGCGTCGGGCTGCATTTTTCGCTGAAGGATTTGATGGCGGTAAAGTCTATCGCCATTCCCGGCGCTGTCGCTCAGATAGCGGTGGCGACGCTGCTGGGTATGGCGCTTTCCGCCGTGCTGGGATGGTCATTAATGACCGGCATCGTTTTTGGGCTCTGTCTGTCTACCGCCAGTACCGTCGTCCTGCTGCGCGCGCTTGAGGAGCGACAACTCCTTGATAGCCAGCGCGGGCAAATCGCCATCGGCTGGCTGATTGTCGAAGATCTGGTGATGGTGCTGACGCTGGTCTTGCTGCCCGCCGTTGCCGGCATGGTGGAAAAAGGCGATGTCGGCATAGCCTCGCTGGCAGTCGATATGGGGATAACCATTGGTAAAGTGGTGGCGTTTATCGCCATCATGATGCTGGTCGGACGCCGCCTGGTGCCGTGGATTATGGCCCGCAGCGCCGCCACCGGCTCGCGCGAGTTATTTACCCTTTCCGTACTGGCGCTGGCGTTAGGCATTGCGTTTGGCGCGGTAGAACTGTTTGACGTCTCTTTTGCGCTGGGCGCGTTCTTCGCTGGAATGGTGCTTAATGAGTCGGAACTGAGTCACCGGGCGGCGCACGATACGTTGCCACTGCGCGACGCCTTTGCCGTCCTGTTTTTTGTTTCCGTCGGCATGTTGTTCGATCCGCTAGTCTTGATTCAACAGCCGCTGGCGGTGTTGGCGACGCTTGCCATTATCGTCTTTGGTAAATCGATCGCTGCGTTTTTCCTGGTGCGTATGTTCGGCCACTCGCCGCGAACCGCGCTGACCATTGCCGCCAGCCTGGCGCAAATCGGTGAGTTCGCCTTTATTCTCGCCGGACTCGGTATGGCGCTCAATCTGCTGCCGCAGGCGGGACAGAACCTGGTGCTGGCAGGCGCTATTTTGTCGATTATGCTTAATCCCGTACTGTTTACCCTGCTGGAGAAGTATCTGGCGAAAACCGAAACGCTGGAAGAGCAAACTCTGGAAGAGGCTATCGAAGAAGAGAAGCAAATTCCGGTGGATATCTGTAATCATGCCCTGCTGGTGGGTTTTGGCCGCGTAGGCAGTCTGCTGGGAGAAAAATTACTGGCGGCGGGGATTCCGCTGGTGGTTATCGAAACGTCCCGTACCCGCGTGGATGAACTGCGCGAACGCGGGATTCGCGCCGTACTGGGCAACGCCGCTAACGAAGAAATCATGAATCTGGCGCATCTGGACTGCGCCCGCTGGCTGTTATTGACCATCCCCAACGGTTACGAAGCCGGTGAGATTGTCGCCTCAGCGCGAGAAAAAAGCCCTGATATCGAGATAATCGCCCGCGCGCACTATGATGATGAAGTGAAATATATTACCGAGCGGGGAGCCAATCAGGTAGTGATGGGCGAGCGAGAAATTGCCCGGGCGATGCTGGAACTGCTTGAAACGCCGCCCGCGGGTGAAGTCGTCGCCAGTTAAGGGTTTGCCGGACGGCCCGATGCGCGCAGCGCCATCGGGCAAGCCAGATTAGCGATCCCAGTACGACTCTTCCAGGCTGTCCTCACGTTCCGGCAGCCCGCGTGTCAGACGCGGAGAATGCTGGTTCAGTACCTGATAACTGACACGGTTAGCATATTTACACACCTGCGCCAGCGACGAATAGGTCAGCCAGGTGAATTTGTGCTTACTGGAGTTCGGTACGTTGCTACGATGGTAACTGTTCGCCGTAATATCGTGCAGCAGCGCCGCCAGCGCGCCATCGCCCGCGCCGTTGGTGTTCATGATTTTTTCCGGCCCGCCCATATACGGCGCAATATGCGAATAAACGCGCAGCGGATTAGTACAATCTTTATGGCGCATTGCCCGGCTAAATTCATACTGGTTAAATTCAGCAATAGCCCCCGGCAGCAGAGGATGCTGGGTTTTACGTTTTGCTTCCTCTTCGGTGAAGCCTGCCATATATAACCCTATCGGCCCGGCGGTGCATAACACCAGGTCGACCCAGTCCAGCGCCTTATCCGCCGCCAGCAGCGGGTCGTTTTCGCCGGTCAGCGCTTCCGCTTCTTCTTCATTCATTGCCAGAATCGAGACATTCTCTTTGAGAAACGCCTGCCACCACTGCGGATTATCGGCGATCACAAATTTGGTGCCCAGCGTCATGACAACCGGCACGTTATGCTTTTTCGCGTATTCGATCGCTTTCATCGTCGCGTCAGGCATCGGTTCGCCAGGCTTACAGCGCACCAGATATGAGGTCAACACCAGCGCGGAAGCGCCAGCGATCACCGCTTCCGGAATACTTTCCGCCCGTAGCTGATTCATATGGCCGGGGCTGATAGCGAAGGTACGCTCGCCGGATTCGCCAATCAGCGTGAAACAGCGGCCAATCGGACCATCTACCGCTTGCAGATAATTCAGGTCGGTACGGCTGGAAGTATTACACAGGTAGCGATAAGCGTAGCTGCCAATCTCAATGTTGCTGCACATCACGCCCAGTAACACCGAACGGTCATCCGCCAGTACCGAGTAATTATGCATCGTATTGCCTATGGTGCCGCCAGCAAACTGATGGGTGATCAGATTTTCCCGCGTCAGTTCCTGATACAGCTTCTCCGCCAACTCGTCTTCTATCACCAGAGAATGCCCGGCGCTTAATCCATAGCGTGTAATAAAATCGTCATCCACTTTCGCCTCAATATCCACCAACGTCTGGTCGATACCGACGACCCAGGAGGCGTTGGTTTCCTGTTCTGGCTGAATTTGTTGCAACAACGGGTCACGCGCATTGACGGGAAAATAGTGTTTGGATTTACGTTTACCGGGAAATTTCATGATTGTGCTTACGGATGAATAACGGAGCGCTGCATGGTAGCACATTCCCCCTGCTGCGCGCGACGGACGATGGCGTTTCAATATCGGACGACGAGATCGCAGTTTCTCCAGCCGCGTTTTTTACAATGGTTCACTTTCACAAGGAGCGTTTTATGAAGCCGGAAAATAAAATTCCCGTACTCACCCGACTGTCTGACGAAATGACAGCCGTCGTAAACTTCCAGCAACCAGGCCTTCCCCCCTGGCCTGCCGATGGCGATATTGAGACCCAGCGTCAGTATTATCTTCTTGAGCGCCGTTTCTGGAATGCCGACGCGCCGTCCATGACCACCCGCACCTGCGCCGTCTCTACGCCTTATGGCGATGTAACAACCCGGCTCTACTCGCCGCAGCCGACCAGTCAGGCCACCTTATACTATCTGCACGGCGGCGGATTTATCCTCGGTAATCTGGATACGCATGACCGGATAATGCGTCTGCTGGCGCGTTATACCGGCTGCACCGTGATCGGTATTGATTATTCGCTGTCGCCGCAAGCGCGTTATCCGCAGGCCATTGAAGAAACCGTCGCGGTATGCAGCTACTTCTCTCAACATGCCGATGAATACTCGCTCAACGTGGAGGAAATCGGTTTCGCCGGAGATTCCGCAGGCGCCATGCTGGCGCTTGCCAGCGCGCTCTGGCTACGTGATAAGCACATTCGCTGCGGTAACGTTATCGCGATTCTGTTGTGGTATGGGCTGTATGGGTTGCAAGATTCGGTAAGCCGCCGTCTGTTCGGCGGCGCGTGGGACGGCCTGACGCGTGAAGATCTGGACATGTACGAAAAGGCCTATCTGCGTAACGATGAAGATCGGGAATCGCCCTGGTATTGTCTGTTTAATAACGATCTCACGCGCGATGTGCCGCCCTGCTTTATTGCCAGCGCGGAGTTTGATCCGCTCATTGATGACAGCCGCTTGCTGCACCAGACATTACAGGCGCACCAGCAGCCCTGCGAATACAAAATGTATCCCGGCACGCTGCACGCCTTCCTGCACTATTCGCGAATGATGACAATCGCCGACGATGCCTTGCAGGACGGCGCACGCTTCTTTATGGCGAGGATGAAGACGCCGCGTTAACGGTACGGCGCCGTGAGTTTCAGTATCATATCAATATGTTCCGGCGTCGCGTTCAGCGCCTGAATGTACGCATATTTTTTACCGCCCGCTTCAAGGAAAATCTCGCGGTTCTGTTCCGCTATCTCTTCCAGCGTCTCCAGACAATCCGCGGCAAACCCCGGACACATGACCTGAATATGGCCAGTCCCCTTTTCACCCAACATTTTTAGCGTTTCATCGGTGTACGGCGTCAGCCACGGTTCACGGCCAAAGCGCGACTGGAACGTCATCATTACCTTTTCCGGCGGCAGTCCCAATGCGGAAACCAGTTCACGCGTGGTATCGCGACAGCGCTGCGGGTAGTCATCGCCTTCATCCGCATAACGTTGTGGAATGCCGTGATAGGAGAGCAGAAGTAAATCCGGCTCGCCGTGTCTGGCGAACGACTCACGCGCGCTTTTCGCCAGCGCATCGATATAAGCGCCGTCATCCGCGTAATCGCGAATAAATGAGATCCCGGGAATACGACGTTTACGCGCCAGTATCCGCCCCAGTTCGTCCCAGACTGCGCCCACCGTTGAGCAAGAATATTGCGGGTACAACGGCAGCACGACGATATGGTCGACGTCGCTTGCTAACAGTTCATCGACAGCGCTTTCCAGCGAGGGCGAGCCGTAGCTCATCCCCAGCGCGACGGGCGTGTCTGGCAACCGCGCGGCCAGCGCCTGTTGCTGTTCGCGGCTATATACCATGAGCGGCGAACCGCCATCCATCCAGATAGATTGATAGAGTTTCGCGACGCGCGGCGAACGCAGCGGTAAAATAACGCCACGCAGCAGCGGCCACCACAGCAGACGAGGAGTATCCACCACGCGTCTGTCGCTTAAAAATTGTTTCAGGTAGCGCTTTACCGCTTCAGGAGTTGGGGCATCTGGCGTGCCAAGGTTAGCCAGCAGGATACCGGTTTTCGTCTGACGCATTGCCGCCTCTTATCTATTCAAATTGTTGATAATTGTAGCGGAAAAGCGATAAAGAAGAACTAATTGCTGCGAGAGGTAAGACGAGAATTTGCCGAATGGCGCTAACGATACCGGTAGGCCGGATAAGGCGTTCAGGCCGCCATTCGGCACCGATTGCCTGATGGCGCTACGCTTATCAGGCCTGCGGGATAATGGCAGGCCTGATAAGCGGTTCACTACGCGAAAAAAATTAACCGAGGATTTTTTCCAGCGCTGCGCGCACGTCGGCAACGGCCTGCGTACCGTCAACTTTAGCGTATTTGGTGTTGCCCGCTTCCGCTTCTTTCTGGTAGTAGCCAATCAGCGGCGCGGTCATCTGATGATATTCCACCAGACGTTTGCGAACGGTCTCTTCCTGATCGTCTTTACGGGTCGTCAGATCTTCGCCGGTGACGTCATCTTTGCCTTCCACTTTCGGCGGATTAAACTTAACGTGGTAAACGCGGCCAGAGGCGGCGTGTACGCGACGACCCACAATACGGTCAACGATCAGTTCGTCCGGTACGTCGAATTCCAGCACGTAATCCACCACAATACCCGCTTCTTTCATCGCGTCAGCCTGCGGGATCGTGCGCGGGAAACCGTCCAGCAGAAAACCGTTACGGCAGTCTTCCTGGGCGATACGCTCTTTAACCAGCGCAATCACCAGTTCATCGGTCACCAGTTTACCGGCGTCCATGATATCTTTCGCCTGTTTGCCCAACTCGGAGCCTGATTTCACTGCGGCGCGCAGCATATCGCCAGTGGAGATTTGCGGAATACCATATTTCTCCATGATGAACTGAGCCTGAGTTCCTTTACCCGCGCCCGGAGCGCCAAGCAGAATAATACGCATTACGAAAATCCCCTCAAAGGTTGTCGATATTTTTTAAAAAGCGCTAAACGATACCACCATCACGCATTTCGCTCAAGGAAGTCGCCTGATGCTGAAACGGTTAACGAAGAGAAATCCAGAAAAGAGAAGGTATTATAAAAAATGCCGGATGGCGCTGGCGCTTATCCGGCCTACAAACAGTACTCGTCCGTAGGCCGGATAAGATGCTTCGCGTCGCCATCCGGCAGTCACAAAACAGTACTCGCCCGTAGGCCGGATAAGACGCTTCGCGTCGCCATCCGGCAGTCACAAAACAGTACCCGTCCGTAGGCCGGATAAGATGCTTCGCGTCGCCATCCGGCAGTCACAAAACAGTACCCGCCCGTAGGTCGGGTAAGACGCTTCGCGTCGCTATCCGGCAATCAGATGAGCGTTATCAGGACACCAGCAACTGGTTCATACGGCGGATAAACTGGTTCGGATCTTCCAGCGTACCGCGTTCAGCGAACAGCGCCTGATCCAGCAGCAGCTCGACCCACTCTTTAAACTGCGCTTCATCCTTGGTATCGGCAGTGCGTTTGACCAGCACATGATCCGGGTTGAGCTCAAAGATGTATTTCACTTCCGGCACGGACTGACCGGCCGCGGCGAACAGTTTCGCCATCTGGGTGCTCATTTCATCCGCATCGGTGGTGACAATCGCCGGCGTGTCGGTTAAACGGTGTGTCAGACGCACCTCTTTCACGCGATCGCCCAGCAGGGTTTTGACACGCTCCACGAACGGCTCAAGCGCCTTTTCCGCTTCTTTCGCGTTTTCGTCGACTTCATCCGCCAGTTTTTCGATGGACTCATCGGCTTTAGCGACCGACTGGAATGCTTTACCGTCAAACTCGGTCAGGTAGTTCATCATCCACTCGTCGATGCGATCGGAGAGCAGCAGCACTTCGATGCCTTTCTTACGCAGCAGCTCCAGGTGCGGGCTGTTTTTCGCCGCCGCATAGCTGTCTGCGGTGATGTAGTAGATTTTTTCCTGCCCTTCTTTCATCCGGGAGACGTAATCTTCCAGCGACACGGTCTGGGCGGAAGAGTCGGTATGGGTGGAGGCAAAGCGCAACAGTTTAGCGATCGCTTCCTGGTTGGCGTGATCTTCCGCCGGGCCTTCTTTCAACACCAGACCGAACTGTTTCCAGAAGGTTTGGTATTTTTCCGCGTCGTCTTTCGCCAGTTTTTCCAGCATTTGCAGAACGCGTTTGGTCAGGGCGCTGCGCAGATTACGCGTTACCGTGCTGTCCTGCAGGATTTCACGGGAGACATTCAACGGCAGGTCATTAGAATCAATCAGGCCGCGCACGAAACGCAGATAGTTCGGCATGAACTGCTCGGCATCGTCCATAATGAACACACGCTGTACGTACAGCTTCAGACCATGTTTGTGATCGCGGTTCCACAGATCCCACGGCGCCTGCGACGGGATATACAGCAGGCTGGTGTACTCCTGCTTACCTTCCACGCGGTTGTGGCTCCAGGTCAGCGGATCGGTGAAATCATGCGCGATGTGCTTGTAAAACTCGTTGTACTCGTCGTCTTTAATTTCCGACTTGTTACGGGTCCACAACGCCTGGGCCTTGTTGATTTTCTCCCAGGAAATCACGGTTTCGCCGTCTTTTTCTTCCCGTTTTTCAATCTCTACCGGCAATGCGATGTGATCGGAATATTTACTGATAATTGAGCGTACGCGCCAGTCATCGAGGAATTCATCTTCGCCTTCACGCAGGTGTAAGGTGATTTCCGTACCACGGTCATTTTTGGTGATATCGGCAACGGTATATTCGCCTTCGCCTGCCGATTCCCAGAACACGCCATTTTCCGGCTTGTCGCCTGCCGCACGGGTACGTACGGTCACTTTATCGGCCACAATAAACGCGGAGTAGAAGCCTACGCCAAACTGACCGATGAGCTGGCTATCTTTCGCCTGATCGGACCCCATTGATTCGAGGAAAGATTTGGTGCCGGACTTGGCAATGGTGCCTAAGTGGTCAATCACCTCATCACGATTCATCCCCACGCCGTTATCGGCAATGGTCAACGTACGCTTATCTTTATCGAAAGAGACGCGCACACGCAGCTCGCCATCTCCTTCATACAGGTCCGGGTTTGACAGAGCGCGGAAACGCAGCTTGTCCGCCGCATCTGAGGCGTTAGAGATGAGTTCACGCAGGAAGATTTCTTTATTGGAATAAAGAGAATGGATCATCAGGTGCAGAAGCTGTTTAACTTCTGACTGAAAACCACGCGTTTCTTGTCCTTTCATGTGGATAGACCTCAACAATGCCATTTTTAATGGTAAAAATACGTTGAGGGTGAGATGGGGACAAGCGGGTGTGATTTCAAGCGGAGGCCGCGAACGCCGCCTCCGTTTGTTCAGAAAATAATCTTATGGCGTCCCGCCAGCGAGTGGGACAGCGTCGTACCGTCGACCATCTCCAGTTCGCCGCCAACCGGCACGCCGTGGGCGATACGACTGGCTTCGACGCCGGCCTCCGCGCACAGCTCGGCAATATAGTTCGCGGTAGCCTCCCCTTCAACCGTCGGGTTGGTCGCGAGGATCAGCTCGCTGATTTTTTCTGACGCCAGCCGCTGTTCCAGACGATCGAGACCGATATCATCCGGCCCGATGCCGTCCAGCGGCGACAGGTGGCCCATCAGCACGAAATACCGCCCGGAAAATTGCCCGGTCTGCTCAATGGCGTAGATATCCGCAGGACTCTCCACCACGCAAATCTGGCCGTTTTCCTGGCGCCGCGGGTTCGAACAGATATTACAAACATCCTGCTCGGTAAAGGTGCGGCAGTCGGCGCAGTGGCCGATTTCCGACATCGCCCGGGTCAGCGCCTGCGCCAGGCGCATTCCGCCGCTACGATCGCGCTGCAACAGGGTAAACGCCATCCGTTGCGCCGACTTAGGGCCGACGCCCGGAAGGCAGCGCAACGCTTCCATAAGCTGAGTTAACAGCGGACTGGTTTGCATCAGAATGGCATCTTAAAGCCTGGCGGCAGTTGCATACCGGAAGAGACGGAAGCCATCTTCTCTTTTTGCGTCTCTTCAATGCGGCGCGCCGCATCGTTGAAGGCCGCAGCGACCAGATCTTCCAGCATCTCTTTGTCATCTTCCAGCAGGCTTGGGTCAATTTCCACACGGCGGCAGTTATGCGCACCGTTGATGGTAACCTTCACCAGACCCGCGCCGGATTCGCCGGTCACTTCCAGCTGCGCAATCTCTTCCTGCATTTTCTGCATTTTTTCCTGCATCTGCTGGGCCTGCTTCATCAGATTGCCCAGACCGCCTTTTCCAAACATAAGCTCTCTCTCTTGATGGTTCACAATCGCAAGCCGGGCTTACGATCAAATGGGGCGGATACTCTCTTCATCCAGCTCGGCGTCGAAGAATCGACGCAGCGTCTGAATGTTATTATCCGCGATAATTGACTCACGCGCTTGCGCGAGTTTCTCTTCATAAATGGCCTGACGCCATTCCAGCGGCGTACGCACCGCGGGATTATCATCTTCAACGATGGTCAGTTCAACCGTCGTTCCCGTCAGATCGCTGAGCGCTTGCGCCAGCTTTTGCTGCGCACCGCTGGAATTGAGGTGCCGCTGCGTCGAGCGCAGATGCAGACAAACCGCGTTGCCGTTCTGCTCCTTCCAGGCATTGAGCGCCACCTGCTCCACCAGCTTAGGCAAAGAAAGCTGGCTTACCTGCGCCGCCCACGGATCGCGCTCAATCGCTTCCGCCGCCAGTTTAGCCGCCAGCTCCGGCGTTTTTTCATGCTCCAGAGCTTTCTTAAGCGCTTTTGGCGTAGCCACCACTTCTTTGGTTTGCACTACCGGCGTGGTGGCCTTCCAGCGATAAGCCTCTTTCTTTACTGGCGTCGTTTCCAGCGCAGACGGCGCCGGGCGCGCCTGTACGCGCTCCGAAACCGAGGCCAGCCGCTCCAGCGCAGAGTTATTCACCGGCCGCGCGCGGGATGCGGCTGCCGGTTCACTCTTTTTTGTTTTGGTTACTCCCTGCGCGCGCTGTAGCTGATTGCGCGCCGCCAGCACCTGACTGGTAGACGCCGGCAGCGGCGCTGGCGATGTCTGCGGCGCGGGCGCCGACGGCTGCTGCACCTGCGGCGGCGTCATTACCGCCGTTGGGGCCACGGGCGCAAAAGACTGCCGCGGCGTTTCAGGCTCCGGCAAGGGCATACGCGGGTGAAACGCCAGCGCACGCAATAACGTCATTTCAACGCCCATCCGCCGGTCCGGCGCCCAGGGCAATTCTTTGCGACCAATCAACAACGTCTGATAATAGAGCTGAAGATCGCCGGGAGGCACCGTCCGGGCAAGTTCGCGCATCCGTTGCTCGATAGCCGCCATATCGCTGCCTAACGCGGCAGGCGAAAGTTGCACCATCGCAATACGGTGCAGCAGGCTAAGCATTTCGACCAGCAGCGCTTCCCATTCAATACCGCGCGCCGCCGCCTCGTTGATAAGCGACATGACGCGTTCGCCGTTAGCGTCAACCACTGCCTCGACTAATGACAAAGCCTGGTCGTCGTCCAGCGTACCGAGCATGGCGCTTACCGCCTGCGTCGAAACCTGCCCGTCGCCACTGGCGATCGCCTGGTCAGTCAGACTTAATGCATCGCGCAGGCTGCCGTCAGCCGCGCGTGATAACAACTGCAACGCGCGGGGTTCGTGAGCGATATGTTCCTCATTGAGAATATGCTCAAGCTGATGGCGAATCTGTTCAACATCCAGCGCTTTGAGATGAAACTGTAGGCAGCGCGACAAAATGGTCACCGGCAGCTTCTGCGGATCGGTGGTCGCCAGTAAAAATTTCACATGCGCTGGCGGCTCTTCAAGCGTTTTAAGTAGCGCATTAAAGCTGTGGCGCGACAGCATGTGGACTTCATCGATCAGATAGACTTTAAAGCGACCGCGCGCAGGCGCGTACTGGACGTTATCCAGCAGGTCGCGGGTGTCTTCGACTTTGGTACGCGATGCGGCGTCAATCTCAATGAGATCGACAAAACGCCCTTGCTCAATTTCCCGACAGTTATCGCAAACGCCGCACGGCGTCGCGGTAATACCGGTTTCGCAGTTCAGCCCCTTCGCCAGCAGTCGGGCGATAGAAGTTTTACCGACGCCGCGCGTGCCGGAAAAAAGATATGCGTGATGAATGCGCCCTAACGACAAGCCGTTCGCCAGTGCGGTCAGCACATGTTCCTGGCCGACGACGTCAGCAAAGGTTTGTGGGCGCCATTTTCTGGCTAAGACCTGATAACTCATTGGCAGGCTCTGAAACGCTGGAAGGTGGATTCATAGAAGGGTAATGCTAACACAACCTCGCCGATACAGCGAGGTTGTCTCTCTGGCTAAAATAGCAGTGCGAATAGCCTGAATCAATGCCCTGGAAACGGCATCAGGCTATAACAGGTAATCCCCTGCTTTTCCAGACGCTGCTCGCCGCCCAGATCGAACAAATTGATGATGAACGCCGCATCGGTGACTTTCCCGCCCAGACGACGGATCAGCTTCACGGTCGCCTCAATGGTGCCGCCAGTCGCCAGCAGATCGTCCACGACCAGCACGTTGTCGCCAGGTTTAATCGCGTCGACATGGATTTCCAGCTGATCGGTGCCGTACTCTAATTCATAGGTCTCGGCAATAGTTTCACGCGGTAATTTGCGCGGTTTACGTACCGGAACAAAACCAACGCCCAGCCCAAGCGCAACCGGCGCGCCAAACAGGAAGCCACGCGCTTCGGTGCCGACCACTTTGGTGATACCCGCATTTTTATAACGCTCAACTAACAGTTCAATACTGAGCGCGTAGGCTTTCGGGTCTTCCAGTAAGCTGGTGACATCACGGAAAAGAATGCCCGGTTTCGGGTAATCCTGAATGCTTTTGATGCTGTTTTTGAGAAACTCAAGCTGCTGTGCAGTCGCGGTCATGGATATATGCCTGCTAAGTACGGTGTTACTCACGGCGCAATACTTTTCAGTCAGGGGTAACGCTCGGTTACTCTTTGACCGCCTGCGCCTGTGCTCGAAAACGGTCGAATTTACTGGCTGTGAACGACAATTGCAACAGCGATTCGTGTGCTTCAGCGCTTTTGTTGCTTTTCATCAATCACCGGTATCCGCCACATAAAAATCAGCAGGCAGGCCAAAATAACCAACAGCAGCACCCGCACCCACATCATATTCACCAGCCACAGCGAAATACCAAAGGTCAGCAATATCAACGCGATCGCTCGCGGTTTCGCTCCCGGCGGCATGGCCCGATAGCGCTGCCAGTGGCGCAGATAACCGCCAAACCATGAGCGGTATAACAACCAAGCATGGAAACGCGGCGACGAGCGGGCGAAACACCAGGCTGCCAGTAAAATGAACGGCGTAGTCGGCAACAGGGGCAAAACCACGCCCAGTGTCCCTAATACTACCGCCAGCCAGCCAATGATGATTAAAATAGTACGTTGCATAATGCGAATCGTTATCAAACAGAAGGCTACTGTAGCACAGCCTGTCTTATTTTCATCGGGGTGTTGAATTGAAAACCGCTATGCTGTTACAGACGCTGGAAGAGAAGCTGGCGACGCTACGCCAACGCTGCGCGCCGCTGGCGTAACATGCGACGTTAAGCGCGCGCTTTGACCGACACCTTTTCCGTACCCGCAGTACTCTGTTGCAGGGATATCTGGAAGAGGCAGACGCCAATCTCGCCGCGTTGCGTCAGGCGGTAAAACATGAGCAACTGCCGCAAGTCGCCTGGCTGGCGGAACATCTGGCTTCGCAACTGGAGGCGATATCGCGTGAAACCGCCGCCTGGTCGCTGCGCCAGTGGGATGCCGCCGCACCAGGGCTTGGCCGTTGGCAGCGCAGACGAATACAGCATCAGGAGTTTGAATGTCGACTGCTGGCGATGACACAGGAGCGCAAAATTCGTCTGGCGCAGGCGACCGGCCTTGTCGAACAACAAACGCTGCAAAAGGAAGTCGAGATCTATGAAGGACGGCTGGCGCGCTGCCGACATGCGCTGGAGAAAATAGAAAACGTACTGGCGCGTTTACCCCGTTAACCCAGGAGAAAGTATGTCGCTTGAAAATGCCCCTGATGAAGTCAAACTGGCCGTGGATTTAATTGTGCTGCTTGAAGAGAATCGCTTACCGGCACGAACGGTGCTACGCGCGCTGGAAATAGTTATGCGTGATTATGAAAACAAGTTAAAAAGTACGGAAGACGACTCGCAAACAGAGTAATAGCCCCCTGGTTTGTCCTCGTTGTCGCTGACAAAGTGGTCGCTACAGTCAGGCAACAAAGGACGGGGCATGGAACGTCTACCCACCACGCCGCACGATGCGGTATTCCGACAGATGCTGATGCAAAAAGAGGTCGCCCGCGACTTTCTGGCTATCCACTTGCCAGAAGACTTTCTTGCAATCTGCGATCTGGATTCACTGAAGCTGGAGTCGGGGAGTTTTGTTGAAGACAATTTACGCAGCCGCTATTCAGATATTCTCTACTCTCTGCATACCCAACACGGCCCCGGGTATGTTTACGCGCTTATTGAACATCAGAGCAAATCAGACCGGCTGATGGCTTTTCGCCTGATGCGGTACGCCATTGCCGCCATGCAGCGTCATCTGGATGCCGGCCATGATACCTTGCCGCTGGTGGTACCAATCCTCTTTTATCACGGTCCGGAAAGCCCGTGGCCCTATAGCCTTAACTGGCATAATATGTTTGTGAAACCGGATATGGCGAAAGCCTTATACAGTCATGAATTTGCGCTGGTCGACCTAACGATAATGCCGGATAATCAGCTTTTGCAGCATCGGCGGATAGCGATGTTAGAGCTCCTGCAAAAACATATTCGTCAACGCGATTTAAGCGAACTGCTCGACCCCCTTATCACGCTTTTAACGCAGGATCATTTGACGGACGCGCAGCTCAGTGTGCTGATCAACTATATGTTGAAAGCAGGAAACGCCGCAGAACCCGGGGCGCTAATTCGTCAACTGGCGCAGGGCGCGCCGCAGTATAAGGAACAACTGATGACAATAGCGGAATGGCTGGAAGAAAAAGGCCGAACGGAAGGGTTGCGAAAAGGGCTTGAGCAAGGGTTGGCACAAGGCCGTGAGGCCGAAGCGCGCGCTATTGCCCGCAAAATGCTTGCCAACGGGCTGGAACCCGGGCTCATCGCCAGCGTCACCGGCATTACGCCGGAAGAGCTTTCTACGCTTTCGCATTAGCGGCGCCGCGCGCACTCATAAAGCGCGCGGCCCACCGCCTTTTAGCTTGCCGCCGGCGCCAGATCGCCGCCGTTGAGATCGCGCTTCACTTCAGTGACTTCGTCGCCCTTCGCGTTATGCAGATGCACCTCAAGCTGGTTAAAGGCAATATTGATATCATTTTCACGGCACAGTCGATCGATCGCGCGGTTCAGTTCATCCACCGTATGGCTACGATCACGCAATTCACGCACATACAGACGCAGTTCATGATCCAGAGTGCTGGCGCCAAAGGTGGTGAAGAATACGGCAGGTTCCGGATCGTGCATCACCTTCGGATGCTCCATCGCCGCCTGTAGCAGGACTCTTTTCACTTTCTCCAGATCCGAGCCATAGGCCACGCCAAGCCGGATCACCAGACGTGTCGTGGTATCGGAGAGGGACCAGTTAATCAGCCGCTCCGTTACGAACGCTTTGTTCGGAATGATCACTTCTTTACGATCAAAATCGGTAATAGTGGTGGCGCGAATACGAATCTTACTGACCGTGCCGGAGTAGGTGCCGATCGTTACCGTATCGCCAATGCGTACCGGACGTTCGAAGAGGATGATTAAACCCGAGACAAAGTTACCGAAGATCTCCTGTAGCCCAAAACCGAGACCTACCGACAACGCCGCCGCCAGCCACTGGAGTTTATCCCACGAGACGCCGAGCGATCCGAATACTGTCATCGCGCCAACAGCGATAATGACGTAGTTAAGGATCGTGGTGATCGCATACGAAGCCCCTTGGCGCATATTCAGGCGTGAAAGCACCAGCACTTCCAGCAGGCCGGGTAAGTTGCGGATGAGCGCCCAGGCCACCATCGCGGCAATAATGGCAAATAGCAAGCTGCCCATCGTCACGCTTTTCACCACCGCAGCGCCAGCTTCGGAGCCGTTGTAGTGCCACAGCGTGATGCTATCAAGATAGCTGAATACGGTGATCAAATCGGACCAAATCGCCCAGAACATAACGCCAAACAGGGCAAGCATTAGCAGCATCGTGATACGTAATGTTTGCTGGTTAATTTGCTCCAACGCGATGGTGGGTTCTTCCTGTGGTTCCGCCCCTTCCGCTCCCTCTTTTACCAGGTTCTGACGACGAGCCAGCGCGCGTCGCCAGGCAATCCGGCGCGCCGCTACACTTAACCCGCGCAGCACCGTTTGATAAAGCAGGTTCCAGATAATGACCAGATAGACGGTTTCAATCCAGCGCCCCGCCAGGCGCAGGGTGGTATAGAAATAGCCAGTCGCCGTTAATACCATTAACGCCACTGGAATAATGGAAAGAATCGTCACGGTCACCAGTCGAATGCCGTGAGATTCTTTATCGCGCCAGCTTTCCCGGCACAGTGGCCACACCAGCAATGTTATGACCAGCAGATTGAGGAAAATAACCGCCTGCCCCAGCACGTCATCCATCAGATTCAGCGGCGACAACTCCGCCACCACAGACCAAAAGTGCAGCGGCAGCAATGCGAGGCTAATGCGTACAATCTGGCGACGCCAGTGGCTGGTCAACTGCGCCGGCATACCAAAATGGCGTATCGCCACGCCTTCTTTTTCCAGCACCTTCCAGCACAGCCCAAAGACCAGCCAGAACATCGCGAGCTTTTCACTAAAGGCCCAGAGCAGATCGCTGATATTTAGCTGCATGGTCAGCAGGATCAATCCAATCGCGAGGATAATCAGGCACACCGGCAGCGCGCGGATCAGATCGATCAGAATAGCTTTTGGCGTATTGAGCTGACTATCGTTACGCAGCGATCCCACGGCGGCGGCCAGCTTCTGTTGATACGCTTTTAACCATTTCAGACGCCAGCGGATTAAACCGGCGATGAGCAAGAGCGGCAACCCGGCCAAAAAAGCAATAAATACTGCGGGCCAGGCTTTTTGCCAGTTCACCGTGATTTTCATGGCGCTGAATTGCTCTTTTAACGTTTGGGGGAACGCTTTAAGCCAGTCCCAGTCCATAGGGCGGTTACTGTTCACCCAAAAAATCTGCTGCGTCAGAATGGCTTTCAGATTTTTCGAGACGCTCATCAACTGCTGCTGGTTAACTTGCAGGTTAATCGCCATCATCAGCTGGTTACCCAACTGTTTATTTAGCTGATCCAATAGCTCACGGCGCATCTCCACCACCTGAAGCAACGCATCATGAACTTCATCATTCACCTCGCTGGTATGCCCCTCCTCCAGCTTGTCGACAAAGGCATCGCTTTGGAATAAGGCATCACGCTGCTGGTTGATTTCAAACTGCTCCAGACGCAAATCCGCAATGCGGTTGGTCATATCTTCGAGTTCGTCGGCGGAGGGCAGGGTTTGCTGCTGTTGATAAAGAATACGCGACAGCAACAGGCTGCCTTTTAAGACGGCAATCTGTTCTTTGATATTTCTTTCCGACTGCAGAGCGCGATCGAGCCAGTTTTTTACTTTAATGTTTTGCTGCATCAACATATTGCCGTTTTCGGTCGCGACAATCAGACGCTGGCTGAGTTGATGGTTAATATCCAGTTCCTGTTTTACCAACGGGTTCGCCTGGATACGCGCCGTTTCGTCCGGCGAAATAGCCTCCTGGGCCGTTTTTTCCGTTAGCGTAAGTCGTTTACTGTTGACCGCCTCCTGTAAAAGTTGAAGCTGATGTTCAAGGCGATTACTGTTGGCCGTCACGTAATCCCGCTGTTTTTGCAGGGTGTCCTGCAAAACGGTATTCCCTTCAAGACTCTTACGTTGCTGGTCGATCTGCGCATTAAGCAGCGCCTGTTGTGCCTGTAATAACACCTGTTGGCTGGGGCGAAGCGCGGCTTCGCCGACGTTATTGCCGTCCAGACGGTTACGGATTTGCTGTATTTGCTGTGAGGCGGTATACATGGCGTTTTGCACGCGCTCCGGCTGGGTTTGTAGCGAAACAAGCTGGCTGTTATAAGCGGCAAGATCGTTTTGCGAGTTTTGCAAATCATCCAGTACCTGCGCCACGCGCAGCTCAAGCTGACGTAGCGAAAGCGCACTCAGCGTTTTTCGCATTTCATCATCATTATCGACATCGCTCAGCGCATTCAACGCAGCCGTCGCCTGACGCATTTTTTCAGGCGCCTGCGCCACCTTCTGCCGTAGCTGTACGGTCTCCTCTTTTACCCGCTCGATTTTCTCCAGCGTAGCTAACGTATCAATAAGGTCTTGCTGGACGAGCTTATCCTGGGCGGAGAGATCTTTTTGCTTATTCAGCGTATCCAGCTGGTTTTGCACATCCGCTTTTGACGGCAGGTCGCCATTCGTTTGCCCCCGGGCAAACGCCAGAGACTGACAGGACAGCAGGATAATAAGAACGCTAATTGTAATAAAAACAAAATGCTGTGAACGTTTATAAAGCTGCAACATAGTCATGAGAATGAAGTGTCTGAACCGGCAAGCAGACCGGAAATAATTGAGTCGCAAGAATATCACGCCTGTAACAAACAGAATAGCGACACAGAAAATGTCCAGGAGTTTTCCTGGAATATTATCAGGGGGAGCCGTTGACCGTCGACGCGCGCAGCGTCGGACACAATTGATACATCTCCAGCAGGATCGTGACGTAGGCGCGAGCTTCTTTTTTTAAATCAAACGATTGCGGAGCAAATAACCAGTTTTCCATGAGCCCTGAAATAAAGCTGCGCATCAGTATCGCCGCACGACGGGTCAGCAGATTTTCAGGCAGCATTTTAGCATTAATACAATGTTTTAACGTTTGTTCAATCCGATCGTAACTTTCCAGACAAAGGCTACGTTGCGCCTGTTGAACCACAACCATTTCTCCGACAAACTCACATTTATGGAATATAATCTCCATCAATAAGCGGCGTCGTTCTTCTGTTACAGTAGCTTCAAGAATATGAACTAAAATTTCTCTTAATACAGATAGTGGATCGTCGGGGAATTTTGCCTGATACTCAATCTCAAGCTCACCAATATTGGATTCTGATAGCTCCCAGATCTCACTGAATAAATCCGACTTATTTTTGAAATGCCAATAGATTGCGCCGCGCGTCACGCCAGCAGCGTTCGCAATCTCCGCCAGCGAGGTTGCCGATACGCCTTGCTGCGAGAACAAACGCAGGGCCACATCCAGGATGTGTTGTCGTGTCTCCAGCGCTTGTTGTTTGGTTTTTCGTGCCATATGTCGGTGAATTTACAGGCGTTAGATTTACATACATTTATGGATGTATGTACCATAGCATGACGATAATATAAACGCAGCAATGGGTTTAAGGACCTTTGACCATTGACCAATTTGAAATCGGACACTCGAGGTTTACATATGAACAAAAACAGAGGGTTAACGCCTCTGGCGGTCGTTCTGATGCTCTCAGGCAGCTTAGCGCTAACAGGATGTGACGACAAACAGGACCAGCAAGGCGGCCAGCAGATGCCAGAAGTTGGGGTTGTCACACTAAAAACGGAACCACTGCAAATCACAACTGAACTTCCGGGTCGTACCGTTGCTTACCGTATCGCCGAAGTTCGCCCGCAGGTAAGCGGCATTATCCTGAAGCGTAATTTCGTTGAG
Source organism: Salmonella sp. K21076 (assembly GCF_039650795.1). NCBI lineage: Bacteria > Pseudomonadati > Pseudomonadota > Gammaproteobacteria > Enterobacterales > Enterobacteriaceae > Salmonella > Salmonella sp. K21076. The sequence continues at coordinate 79,509 of NZ_JBCLYA010000046.1, read as the reverse complement.
GGAAGTGATATCGAAGCGGGAGTCTCTCTCTATCAGATTGATCCTGCGACTTACCAGGCGACTTACGACAGCGCTAAGGGCGATCTGGCAAAAGCGCAGGCCGCCGCGAATATCGCTGAACTGACGGTGAAGCGTTATCAAAAGCTGCTGGGTACGCAGTACATCAGTAAGCAGGAATACGATCAGGCGCTGGCTGACGCGCAACAAGCGACTGCCGCCGTTGTCGCAGCAAAAGCCGCCGTTGAAACCGCACGTATCAACCTGGCGTATACCAAAGTCACCTCACCGATTAGCGGTCGTATTGGTAAGTCGTCCGTAACGGAAGGCGCGCTGGTACAGAACGGTCAGGCGTCGGCGCTGGCGACAGTGCAGCAGCTGGACCCTATTTATGTCGATGTGACCCAGTCCAGCAATGACTTCCTGCGCCTGAAGCAGGAGCTGGCAAATGGTTCGCTGAAGCAGGAAAACGGCAAAGCGAAGGTCGATCTGGTGACAAGCGACGGTATCAAATTCCCGCAGTCCGGTACGCTTGAATTCTCCGACGTGACCGTTGACCAAAGCACCGGGTCTATTACTTTGCGCGCCATCTTCCCTAACCCGGATCACACCTTATTGCCAGGAATGTTCGTTCGCGCACGTCTGCAGGAAGGGACAAAACCGACGGCATTACTGGTTCCACAACAGGGCGTTACCCGTACTCCACGCGGCGATGCCACGGTGCTGGTGGTTGGCGCTGATAACAAAGTGGAAACCCGCCAAATCGTCGCAAGCCAGGCGATCGGCGATAAGTGGCTGGTGACTGACGGGTTGAAAGCGGGCGACCGCGTAGTCGTCAGCGGGCTGCAAAAAGTACGTCCTGGCGCACAGGTTAAAGTGCAGGAAATTACCGCGGATAACAAACAGCAAGCCGCAAGCGGTGATCAACCTGCTCAGCCCAGGTCTTAACTTAAACAGGAGCCGTTAAGACATGCCTAATTTCTTTATCGATCGCCCTATATTTGCGTGGGTGATCGCCATCATCATCATGTTGGCAGGGGGGCTCGCGATCCTCAAATTGCCGGTAGCGCAATATCCGACGATTGCGCCACCAGCAGTGACGATCTCCGCAACCTACCCTGGCGCTGATGCGAAAACGGTACAGGATACCGTCACGCAGGTTATCGAACAGAATATGAACGGTATCGATAACCTGATGTATATGTCCTCCAACAGTGACTCCACGGGGACCGTACAGATCACGCTGACCTTTGAATCCGGCACCGATGCGGATATCGCGCAGGTTCAGGTTCAGAACAAGTTGCAACTGGCAATGCCGTTACTTCCCCAGGAAGTACAGCAACAGGGCGTGAGCGTTGAGAAGTCCTCAAGTAGCTTCCTGATGGTAGTGGGCGTCATTAACACCGACGGCACCATGACCCAGGAGGATATTTCGGATTACGTTGCCGCCAATATGAAAGATCCGATCAGCCGTACCTCTGGGGTGGGCGACGTCCAGCTGTTTGGTTCGCAGTATGCGATGCGTATCTGGATGAATCCGACAGAGCTGACCAAATACCAACTGACGCCGGTCGACGTGATTAACGCGATCAAAGCGCAGAACGCCCAGGTCGCGGCAGGTCAGCTCGGTGGTACACCGCCGGTAAAAGGCCAGCAGCTTAACGCATCGATTATTGCCCAAACGCGTCTGACCTCAACGGATGAGTTTGGCAAAATCCTGCTGAAAGTGAATCAGGATGGCTCTCAGGTTCGTCTGCGGGATGTAGCGAAAATTGAGCTTGGCGGCGAAAACTACGACGTCATCGCGAAATTTAACGGTCAGCCAGCGTCAGGTCTTGGCATCAAACTGGCTACCGGCGCCAACGCGCTGGATACCGCTACCGCTATTCGCGCCGAACTGAAAAAAATGGAACCGTTCTTCCCGCCAGGGATGAAAATCGTCTACCCGTATGACACCACGCCGTTCGTGAAGATCTCTATTCATGAAGTGGTAAAAACGCTGGTCGAAGCGATTATCCTCGTGTTCTTGGTGATGTACCTGTTCCTGCAGAACTTCCGCGCGACGTTGATTCCGACTATTGCGGTTCCGGTGGTGTTGTTGGGAACCTTTGCCGTGCTTGCGGCATTCGGTTTCTCGATAAACACGCTGACGATGTTCGGGATGGTGCTCGCCATCGGCTTGCTGGTGGATGACGCCATCGTGGTGGTCGAGAACGTCGAACGTGTTATGACGGAAGAAGGCCTTCCGCCGAAGGAAGCGACGCGCAAATCCATGGGCCAGATTCAGGGCGCATTGGTGGGTATCGCGATGGTACTGTCGGCGGTATTTATTCCGATGGCCTTCTTTGGCGGCTCAACCGGGGCAATTTATCGTCAGTTCTCTATCACCATCGTATCGGCGATGGCGCTGTCGGTGCTGGTCGCGCTGATCCTGACGCCCGCGCTGTGCGCGACGATGCTCAAACCCGTCGCCAAAGGCGATCATGGCGAAGGGAAAAAAGGCTTTTTCGGCTGGTTTAACCGCCTGTTTGATAAGAGCACGCATCACTACACCGATAGCGTAGGGAATATTCTGCGCAGCACCGGGCGTTATCTGCTGCTCTATCTCATTATCGTCGTCGGTATGGCTTATCTGTTCGTTCGTCTGCCAAGCTCTTTCTTGCCGGATGAAGACCAGGGCGTATTCCTGACAATGGTCCAGCTCCCCGCCGGCGCGACGCAAGAGCGCACGCAAAAAGTGCTGGATGAGGTCACGGATTACTATCTGAACAAAGAGAAAGCCAACGTTGAATCGGTATTCGCCGTCAACGGCTTCGGTTTTGCAGGGCGCGGTCAGAATACCGGTATTGCATTTGTGTCGTTGAAAGACTGGGCCGATCGTCCAGGCGAAAAAAACAAGGTTGAAGCGATTACCCAGCGGGCAACCGCAGCGTTTTCACAAATTAAAGATGCGATGGTCTTCGCCTTTAACCTACCGGCGATTGTTGAACTGGGCACCGCAACCGGGTTTGACTTCGAGTTGATTGACCAGGCGGGACTTGGTCACGAAAAACTCACCCAGGCACGTAATCAGTTGTTCGGCGAGGTGGCGAAATATCCTGATCTGTTGGTCGGCGTTCGACCTAACGGTCTGGAAGATACGCCGCAGTTTAAAATCGATATCGACCAGGAAAAAGCTCAGGCGCTGGGCGTGTCTATTAGCGACATTAATACCACGCTGGGCGCAGCATGGGGCGGCAGCTATGTAAACGACTTTATCGATCGCGGTCGTGTGAAGAAAGTTTACGTGATGTCCGAAGCGAAATACCGCATGTTGCCGGATGATATTAACGACTGGTACGTTCGTGGTAGCGATGGTCAGATGGTGCCGTTCTCCGCATTCTCCTCTTCCCGCTGGGAATATGGTTCGCCGCGTCTGGAACGCTATAACGGTCTGCCTTCGATGGAAATTCTGGGTCAGGCGGCGCCAGGCAAGAGTACTGGTGAAGCGATGGCGATGATGGAAGAACTGGCCAGCAAGCTGCCGTCAGGCATTGGGTATGACTGGACCGGGATGTCCTACCAGGAGCGGTTGTCCGGCAACCAGGCCCCTGCCCTGTATGCTATCTCGCTAATCGTCGTCTTCCTGTGTCTGGCGGCATTGTATGAGAGCTGGTCTATCCCGTTCTCCGTAATGCTGGTTGTTCCGCTTGGGGTTATCGGCGCGCTGCTGGCCGCGACCTTCCGCGGACTGACTAACGACGTTTACTTCCAGGTGGGCCTGCTCACAACCATTGGGTTGTCGGCGAAGAACGCGATACTTATCGTCGAATTCGCCAAAGACTTAATGGATAAAGAAGGGAAAGGTCTGGTAGAAGCGATGCTGGAGGCCGTCCGGATGCGTTTGCGTCCGATTCTGATGACCTCGTTAGCGTTCATGCTGGGGGTTATGCCGCTGGTTATCAGTTCCGGCGCGGGTTCCGGCGCGCAGAATGCGGTAGGTACTGGCGTACTGGGCGGGATGGTAACGGCAACCGTACTGGCTATTTTCTTCGTACCAGTCTTCTTCGTGGTGGTACGCCGCCGCTTTAGCCGTAAAAGCGAAGATATTGAGCATAGTCATTCGACAGAACATCGCTGATTTGCTCACTGTTGATAAGGCCGCGCAAGCGGCCTTTTTTACGCAAAAATCATAAAATACGCTTATTGTTAGATTGATTATTTTTTGCCATATTAATAAAAGGTATAATCCTTACTGCGTTAAAGGCTTTTCTTAGGAAAGTTGGCCATTTCTTAATTCAGCCATTAATTAAGAAATATTAAGAATATTCCTAGCTATTTTCTCCTGTCAGAGTCTATTGTTTTAGCCTGAAAAGCTAAAAAACGTTAACCCAATGATTATACGAGCAATAAAACTGGTTCCTTTTTAGGCGACCGACGTTCACTGTTAAAATTCGAAAAAGTATGGCGACACACGGCTTTCACGCAATTGTAATTTTTAGTAATATGACGATGAAAAGTTTTTTAGAGTAGATTATAGTTAAATCATAAGGTGACGTGGGAAGTACCAGGTTAGTTAGTTGTATCCATCCCGAAGGTGTTCGGTTAGTTTAAGCCACTAAAAAGGGGATGCATTATGGACGAATACTCACCCAAAAGACATGATATAGCACAGCTTAAATTTCTTTGCGAAACCCTGTATCATGACTGTCTTGCAAACCTTGAAGAAAGCAACCATGGCTGGGTTAATGACCCGACCTCAGCAGTCAACCTGCAGCTCAATGAGCTGATAGAGCATATTGCAACTTTCGCGCTTAATTATAAAATTAAGTACAATGAAGACAATAAATTGATTGCGCAGATAGATGAATACCTGGACGACACCTTTATGTTGTTCAGCAGCTATGGTATTAATACGCAGGATTTGCAAAAATGGCGTAAATCGGGCAACCGCCTGTTCCGTTGTTTCGTCAACGCCACCAGGGCTAATCCTGTTAGTTTGTCTTGTTAAAAATTATTACAATCATAGGTAGAATTTATGTCTGATAAACCATTAACTAAAACTGATTATTTGATGCGTTTACGGCGCTGTCAGACAATTGACACTCTGGAGCGCGTCATTGAGAAAAATAAATATGAATTGTCCGACAATGAGCTGGCTGTATTTTACTCAGCTGCGGATCACCGTCTTGCAGAATTGACGATGAACAAACTCTACGACAAGATCCCCTCTTCAGTATGGAAATTCATTCGTTAATCACGCTACATTACTTTTTAGAGAACACGCAGGTGTTATCTGCCTCCTCGTTCTGGCTAATAACACAACGGGCTATTATAGAACAGTGATATAGATCACATACCAATAGCAGGGAACGTTCCCTCTAATACTTTATTATTGCTTCTATTGCGATAATATCCACCAAGGGGAGCGCGCGATGAGTGACGAAAAACAAAAAATGATCGCTGGGGCACTGTATTGCCCGACCGATGAAACTTTATGCCAGGATCGACTGCGGGCGCGTCAACTCATCCATCAATACAATTATACTACGCCTGATGAAATAAATAAGCGTCAGGCGATTTTACGCGACCTGTTGGGTCGATGCGAAGACGCCTATATTGAACCTTCCTTCCGTTGCGACTACGGCTATAATATTTTTCTTGGTCACTCCTTTTACGCTAACTTCGACTGCGTCATGCTTGATGTTTGCCCAATTCATATTGGCGATAATTGTATGCTCGCGCCAGGGGTACATATCTATACCGCCACGCACCCGCTGGACGCCGTCGAACGCAACAGCGGCAGAGAATTAGGTAAACCCGTCACTATCGGAAATAACGTCTGGATAGGCGGACGAGCCGTCGTTAATCCTGGCGTAACCATCGGCGATAACGTCGTCGTCGCTTCAGGCGCTGTGGTGACAAAAAACGTACCGCCAGACGTCGTGGTAGGCGGAAATCCGGCGCGAATCATTAAAAAATTGTAGTTCAAATGATAACTGTTATGCTAATTCGTGGTTAATCTGTTACTTTTTTCACGTTACACCTCCCTTTAAAATGGGCTGTTACTACCCCCTATGTCGCAGAAATCATGAAGGCAAAAGATGACAGAGATACAGCGCCTGCTTAGCGAAACTATTGATGACTTAAACGTCCGTGAAAAACGCGATAACAGGCCGCGTTTTAGTATAAGTTTTATCCGCAAGCATCCTGGGTTATTTATCGCGATGTATGCAGCCTGGTTTGCGACGCTGGCGGTCATGCTGCAATCAGAAACGCTGGTGGGGTCAGTGTGGCTGTTAGTGGTGTTATTTATCGCATTTAATGGCTTCTTCTTTTTCGACATCGCCCCGCGTTATCACTATAACGACATCGATGTGCTGGACCTCCGGGTCTGTTACAACGGCGAATGGTACAACACCCGCTTTGTTCCCCCCACGCTCATTGAGACGATTCTTCAGTCTCCACAGGTGGATAATGAACATAAAGTCCAGCTGCAAAAAATGGTTGCCCGTAAGGGCGAACTTTCCTTCTACGATATTTTTACGCTGGCCCGCGCAGAAGCCAGCCGGTAATAAAAAAGTGCGCACCCTCCCTGGTACGCACTGCTTTCCCTGAACTGTTGGTTTTTTAACGTCTTTTTTTACGCCCCTGAACCGCCTTAAAACGCGGATTTGTTTTACAAATCACGTATAAGCGTCCTTTGCGTTTGACTATCTGGCAATCCGGATGCCGTTGTTTTGCATTGCGAAGTGAGTTTAACACCTGCATTTCATTTACCCCCGTTTAGCGCCGATAAAATGACCAAAACGTTTCTGGAAGCGTGCGGCGCTACTTTCGCTATCAAACGTTTTCTGTCTACCGGTATAAAAAGGATGCGATTTTGATGACACATCAATAGTGACATACGGATATGTCACGCCGTCCAGTTCGATTTCACGTTCAGTTTTGATAGTTGATCCCACTTTCACATATTCATTTGCGCTGGTGTCGTGAAATACGACGGTTCGGTATACAGGATGAATATCAGGTTTCATTGCGCTCTCTCAATTATGTTATAACATAACAATAAAATACGCTATCAACGCTCCTTTTTCAACCGGTAAACATTCACGATCTCTTCCTGGCGGCAAAAGCAACGTGGCGTAACGCGTTAGTCTGGCCCCTGTATCTGTAAAATCGATAAAATAGCTTTATCATTCGAGGGCGCGATTTACGATCGGATATACTTTCTCTACGCTGTGTTTATAAGGACATCACTGTGACAACACGACATCTGGTCAGCCTGGTAACGGGAGTGCTTATCCTGTCTGTCCTTTTCCCGATAGGATTGAGCCTGTGGCTGGCGCACCGTCAAGTTGAAAAAAGGTTTAACGAAGAGCTGGATATCTTCTCGTCCCGGGTGGCGCTACGTACAGAAAGGGTCAGTGACCAGGCAAAAGCCGCGTTAACGCATATTGCCTCCTTTAAAGGCGAGCCCTGCAGCAGCGCCCATTTACTCGCCATGCGCCGCGTGTCTTATAGCTTTCGGTATGTCCAGGAAGTTCTGTATCTTAAAAATTCGATTCCCGTTTGCTCCTCACTTGAAAAAGAGAGCCATATTCCCGCTTTCCCTCCGCCCATGAAAATCACTCGCGACGGTTATCGCGCCTGGTTTACGGCGCAAAACGATCTGGGTATAAAACGCTATATGGCGGCACTCGGGAGCGACAGCTATATCGTGATGATCGACCCGGCGTCCTTTATCGATGTGATTCCGTTTGGCGCATGGCCGATTGACGTCGCTATTATTGGCCGGGAACGCAATACTGTGGTTGCCAGCAGCGGTAACCTTGACCACGCTATTCTTCCGCTCATTCACCATGAGACGCCCCTGCGGCTGGAAAACCGAGGCATTCAGTATGCTATCCACCCCTTTCCGGAAATGGGCATTACTATCGTAAGCTGGGCACCGACCGCTCCGCTGGAAAGGAGCTGGTATCGACAAGCGTTTATCTGGCTACCGGCGGGCATCGTAACGGGTCTGCTGGCTGCGGCCTTTATTCTGCGTATTTTGCGTCGGCTACAATCGCCCCGCCACCGTCTCCAGGATGCGATAGACAATCGCGAAATTAACGTACACTATCAGCCTATTGTCTCCCTGAGCAGCGGAAAAATTGTCGGTGCCGAAGCCTTAGCTCGCTGGCAACAGGCGGACGGCACTTTCCTTTCGCCGGAAATTTTTATCGCGCTGGCTGAACAAACCGGGCTCACGGAGCCGCTAACCCGGCTAATCATCGACACCGTTTTTGAAGACATGGGGAGTTGGTTAAAGTCCCATCCCGAACAACATATTTCAATCAATCTTGAGGCATCCGATCTGGCGTCGGAAACGCTCCCGACGCTGTTAAGCACGCTGCTGAACCGTAGCCAAATTTCTCCGTCGCAAATCGCGCTTGAGTTAACGGAGCGCGAGTTCGCCGATCCGAAAACCAGCGCGCCCATTGTCGCCAGATACCGTAACGCGGGACATTCCATTTATATTGATGACTTTGGCACCGGCTATTCCAGCCTCAGCTACTTACAAAATCTGGATGTGGATGTCCTTAAAATTGATAAATCTTTTGTCGATGCGCTGGAATATAAAAACGTCACGCCGCATATTATTGAAATGGCGAAAACGCTCAAACTTAAGATGGTCGCAGAAGGCATCGAAACGACCAGGCAAGAACAGTGGCTACGCCAGCATGGCGTACATTATGGTCAGGGCTGGTTATACAGTAAGCCCCTACCCGCTACGGCATTTATTCTTTGGGTGGAACAGCGGCTATAACGTCGCACAGCAGAAAAGAACAGTGTGGAAAGGCAGAATTGGGTGGGGGCCCTGCCAGCTACATCCCGGCACACGCGTCATCTGCCTTGGCTGCTTCCTTCCGGACCTGACCTGGTAAACAGAGTAGCGTTGCGGGAGAACCAACAGAGCCCCCATTGAGAGCGTTGTGAACCAACGCGCAGGCGCATTATCACTGCTATATCGTGCAATTGCAACCTATCAGGCATCGGATGCTGGTTTCTTGCGCATCCGGGCTTTCCTCCCCCCTTATTCCAGATTATCCTGAAGCATTAACGCAGGATTCTATTATGGATATTCAGGACACATTTCCTCAACGCGTCTGGCAAATCGTCGCCTCGATCCCGGAAGGGTTTGTCACGACCTACGGTGATGTCGCCCGGCTTGCCGGTTCCCCTCGGGCGGCGCGTCAGGTCGGCGGAGTTTTAAAACGTCTGCCGGAAGGCAGCACTTTACCATGGCATCGGGTGGTGAACCGCCACGGCGCAATATCACTTACCGGGCCGGATCTACAGCGGCAACGTCAGGCATTACTGGCGGAAGGCGTGGTGGTGTCGGGAAGCGGACAAATCGATTTACAACGCTATCGCTGGGTGTATTAACCCTCTCCGTAACGGAGAGGGTTGGCGCAGGATTAATACTGGGTAGGCGCAGGAACGGCAGAAGACGGATTGACCTGGGTCGGCGAAGTCGATGGAACCGTCGTCGTCGCACCGCCGCTGGCCTGCACAGGCACCGCCGTTTGCTGTACCGGTACCAGCGTCAGATCCGCTTTAGTGCCGCCATTGTTAATCACCGGTTTCACGCTATCGGTAATAAATACCAGCTTATTGTCAACGGTGATGGCCGCGCTCAGAAGAATACGCGCGTTAGGTTGAATATCTGATGGGTTAAACGGCAACACAAAACTGAAAGGCGCCTGTTTACCTTCGGTACGTACCGCTTTTTGCGACAGCACCTTAGACGGCGCATCAGCCAGCGAAGCATCTGAAAGCGTCACGGTCAGCACCGCATCTGGCGGCAGAGCGACCTTCTGGCGGATCCAGACGGTACCGGAAACATTGGGTTGCTGAATAGTAGACTGGTTAGCTGTAATCGACATGTTAGGGTTTGGCGCAGGCGTCTGGATATCAGCGCTTTTATCAGCGCAGGCCGCCAGAGATATCGCAACCGCTAAACCACTTACGATGTGCACGAGTTTCATTCAATTCTCCTTATCATCAATGCACCAGCAGGCCTTTCCCCCCGCCGGAAGAGTGGTTAACAGAAATACAACGTGATTAAGTGTGGCACATGTCACTCATTTTTGCCTGGAATTGGTCTGTTATTCAGACTTTTGTACCCATCGGACCACTTGCAAAATTGCGTTATACTCTGCCCTACCTCGCTTCGGCATCGTTGTCACCTGGAGAGTATGTATGAGTCAGACACTGAATAATTTGCTGACATTATTGAATCTGGAAAAAATTGAAGAAGGACTCTTTCGGGGCCAAAGTGAAGACTTAGGGCTGCGCCAGGTATTTGGCGGTCAGGTGGTGGGCCAGGCGCTCTATGCCGCCAAAGAAACGGTGCCGGAAGCGCGACTGGTGCATTCATTCCACAGTTATTTTCTGCGGCCAGGCGACAGCCAAAAACCCATTATCTATGACGTAGAAGTGCTGCGCGATGGGAATAGCTTCAGCGCCCGCCGCGTTGCCGCTATTCAGAACGGGAAACCCATCTTTTACATGACCGCCTCATTCCAGGCACCGGAACCGGGTTTTGAACATCAAAAAACCATGCCGACGGCAGTCGGGCCGGAAGGACTACCGTCAGAAACGGAAATCGCGCAATCGCTGGCGCATTTACTGCCGCCGATTCTGAAAGAAAAGTTTCTCTGCGATCGCCCGCTGGAAATTCGTCCCGTCGAATTTCACAATCCGTTGAAAGGTCACGTCTCCGCGCCTGTGCGTCAGGTATGGATTCGCGCCAACGGCACCGTTCCGGATGACATTCGCGTCCATCAATATTTACTGGGATACGCCTCGGATCTGAATTTCCTTCCCGTCGCGCTTCAGCCTCACGGCATCGGTTTTCTGGAAAAGGGCATTCAGATCGCCACTATCGATCACTCTATGTGGTTCCATCGTCCGTTCAATTTTAATGAATGGCTACTTTATAGCGTGGAGAGCACTTCCGCCTCCAGCGCCCGGGGCTTTGTTCGCGGCGAGTTTTATACTCAGGATGGCGCGCTGGTCGCTTCAACCGTGCAGGAAGGGGTAATGCGTAATCACAATTAAAAAACATGCCGCTATGCGGCGTTAATGGCCTGATGACGCTGCGCTTATCCGGCCTACGGTAGACTGGGTAAGCGCAGCGCCATCAGGCATGTTGCGCAATCACGCGTTATACGCATTCTCGCCGTGACTGTTCACATCCAGCCCCTCGCGCTCCTGCTCTTCCGGTACACGCAGTCCAACAAGGATATCCGCCAGTTTGTAACCAACAAACGCGACAACGCCGGACCAGACGACCGTAATAGCAATACTTTCCAGCTGTACCATCACCTGATGTCCCATCGTAACGCCGTCGACAAAGCCGACGCCACCCAGCGAACTGGCGGCAAAAACGCCGGTCAGGATACAGCCGACTATTCCGCAAACGCCGTGAACGCCAAATACGTCGCACGGATCATCTACCCGTAGCAGACGTTTAAGCATGGTGACTCCCCACAATCCCGCCAGACCCGCAATAACGCCGATAACCAGCGCGCCGCCAACGCCAACATAGCCACAGGCTGGCGTCACGCCGACCAGACCGGCAATCGCGCCGGAACACGCTCCCAGCAGGGAAGGCTTACCGCGTAGCGTCCACTCGCCGATAATCCACCCCAGAATCGCGGCGGCGGTCGCCACCACGGTGTTCACAAAGGCCAGCGCTGCTATCTCGTTTGCGCTACCCGCAGAACCCGCGTTAAATCCAAACCAGCCGATATACAGAATCGCAGTACCGGTAAAGACCATCGGCAGGTTATGGGGTTTAAATGCTTCTTTCCCAAAGCCGACGCGTTTGCCAATTAAATAAGCCCCCACCAGCCCGGCGATAGCGGCGTTAATATGCACCACCGTACCACCGGCAAAATCCAGCGCGCCGTGAGCAGCCAGCAGGCCGCCGCCCCACACCATGTGCGCAATCGGGATATAAGAGAGCGTGAACCACACCACGACAAAAATCAGTACCGCCGAAAAACGAATACGCTCCGCCAGCGCGCCGACAATCAGCCCGACGGTAATACAGGCGAAAGATCCCTGAAACGCGACATGAATATACTGATAAATCGTACCCGTTACCGCCGTCAACGCGATATTCTTCAACATCGCCCCATCGGCATTACCGAAGAAATGATTCCCTTCGCCAAAAGCCAGCGAATAGCCGTACACCACCCATAAAATACAGACCAGCGCAAAGGTGACGGTCACTTGCGTTAACATTGACAGCACATTCTTGGCGCGAATTAATCCGCCGTAAAACAGCGCGATACCCGGTATCGTCATGAACAGCACCAGCGCGGTGCAAATCATCATAAAAGCACTATCCGCTTTATCGGCAACCGCTGGCGCGGCTATCGTTAGCCCAGGCAGCAGCGCCAGTGAAGCCAGTGTGGTTTTTATCATCGCTATCTTCATTTTTTCATTTCCTGTTGCTGTGTGGCGGGTCTTACAGCGCTGCTTCGTCAGCTTCGCCGGTACGAATCCGAATAACGCGCATGAGCTCCGCGACGAAAATTTTGCCGTCGCCAATTTTTCCGGTGTAAGCCGCTTTACTGATGATATCGATCACCTCTTCCAGTTGGTCGTCGGCGATAGCCACATCAATTTTGACCTTCGGCAGGAAATTCACGCTGTACTCCGCGCCGCGATACAGTTCGGCGTGTCCTTTCTGACGGCCAAACCCTTTCACTTCGGTGACGGTCAGTCCCTGAATGCCAATGGAAGAAAGCGCCTCCCGCACGTCCTCCAGCTTGAACGGTTTGATAATCACGGTAACCAGCTTCATAGAACCCTCCAGTCAGAATTAGGTAACGGCTGCCGCCGCGCATGGACTCTTCAGGATGGATATTGCAAAGGATGTGCCAGAAGCTGGCGAGCGAGGAAAAGCGCGGTTAGCGGCGCGTCTTTATATTGACGCGCCCCAAAAACGAAGCAGGGAAAGAAAAACGCACCACGACGGTGCATAATGGGCGAGGTTTTGCCCTGTGGCGCCAAACCTTACGCCGTAGGGCCGGATTCTTCGTGTACGCTGGCGGCTAACTCCTCGCCAACTAACTGTAATTGATACATTTGCCAGTAGCGCCCTTGCGCCGCCAGCAATTGTTGATGCGTCCCGCGCTCCACCGCCTGGCCGCGATAGAGAACCAGAATGGTATCCGCCTCCACGATTGTCGATAGCCGATGGGCAATAACCACCAACGTGGTGCGCTCGCGAATCGCCGCCAGCGCCTGCTGTATCGCCTGCTCAGTGCCGGAATCGATGCTGGCCGTCGCTTCATCAAGAATTAATATTTGCGGGGCGTCAACCAGCACGCGCGCCAGCGCCAATAGCTGTTTTTGCCCGACGGACAGCGTATTTCCCTGCTCGCCGAGATGCGTATGCAGCCCGTCGCTCAGGCCGCGCGCCAGATCTGCCAGTTGTACCGTTTCCAGCGCCTGCCACACCTGCGCCTCGGAGACATCGCGCCCCAGCGTCACATTAGCCAGAAAGGTATCCGCCATCACTACCGGGTCCTGTTGAACCATCGCCACGCCCTGGCGTAAAACGCGATGATTAAGAGAGGCGATTTCTCGCCCATCCAGCCGAATTTCGCCTTGTGTCAGGGGGTAATACCCCATTAATAAGCTGGCGAGCGTGCTCTTCCCGCTGCCGGTGTGCCCCACCAGCGCCACAAAGCTACGGGACGGTACTGATAGCGTAATGTCCTGTAAAACAAGATTATCGTCGCGGTAAGCAAACGACAGATGATCAATATCAATCGCCCCGCTTTGTAACGGCCTGTCGTCGCTGCCATAGCGCTGGCGCGGGCGATCCATCAGTTCAAAAACACGCTCTCCCGCCACAACCGCCTGCTGTAGCATGGATTGCTGGGTGGTCAGTTCAATGAGCGGCTCGTTCAGACGTGACAAATAGCTAATGAACGCATACAGCACCCCGACCTCAATCGTGCCGGCAGACGTAAAGCTGAAAAGCATCAACAAACCGCATAAAATGAGCGCGGAAAAGAGGCTAAGCAGCGGACGCAATAAAAAGCCGTCCAAGCGCAGCGTCTGCATCCGCGCCATGTAGTGCGAGCGGCTGGCCTCGCCCATGCGTTCGCCGAAGCGCGCCTGCTGGCGAAACTGCTGAATTACGCTCATCCCATTGATGATTTCGTTAAAGCCGTCGTTAATATCCGCCAGGTATGCCCGCACGCGGCGTACAATCGGCGTGCTGTAGCGCTGATAAATGACCATCACGGTCAATACCGCCGGAAAAATCAAAACCGCCACCAGCGCCATCCGCCAGTCAAGGCTGAACATGGCGACCAGCATGGCGCCGATCAACGCCGCGCTACGTAATACCGTTGCGACGACCGTGACGTACAGATCGCGGATGACTTCCGTATCGTTGGTCACGCGTGAAATTAATTGTCCGACAGGCTGCGTGTCGAAGGCGCTTAGCGGCTGGCGCAAGGCGGCATCCATGACGTCCGTGCGCAAGGACTGAACCACGCCAACGGCCGCCCGGTTAAATAATAAAGACTGGGCGTAATGCAGACCCGCCGCCAGAAACTGTAGCCCCACATAGGCGGCCGCCAGCCCCGCGACCTTGCCCAACGGTAAATGGTGGCGGGCCACCATGTTATCAATGAAATAGCTGATCAGCAGCGGACCGCTAACCTCCGCCGCCACCGCAATCCACAGCATCATCACCGCGACAGAGAGCGGTTTTCGCCATGGCGAGCCATACGCCAGCAACCGTTTCAGCGTCGGCCATAGCTGTCCAAAACTACGCATTCACCGCCTCCTCGCCGCGTTCCGGCGCGTCATCCAGAGCGGCCTCCAGTTGCTGATAGCGATACATATCGCGATACCAGCCAATCTGCTGCGCCAGTTGATCGTGATCGCCGCGCTGAACAACATGACCATGTTGCATAACGATAATTTCATTGGCGTCGGTCAGCGCGGATAAACGATGCGCGCTGATGATGACCGTACGCCCTTCGCCCCACTGGCGCAAATTATGCAAAATCTGATGCTCCGTACGACCATCTACTGCTGAAAGCGCATCATCAAGAAGCAGAATTTCCGCATTCAACAGTAGCGCTCTGGCTATCGAGATACGCTGTTTTTGCCCACCCGATAACATGACGCCACGTTCACCTACCTGCGTGTCATAGCCCTGAGGCAAACGGAGAATATCCTCATGTACGCTGGCTAAACGCGCCACCCGTTCAATCTCTTCCTGGGTCGCCTCCGGGCGTCCGAGCGCAATATTATTGGCAATAGAATCCGAGAACAAAAACGGCGTCTGGCTGACGACCGCCAGTCGGCTACGCCAGCTATCCAGTTGCAGATGCGTCAACGGCATGTCATGGAATCGGATCTCTCCCTGCGTCACATCAAAATGGCGCTGGATAAGCGACAAGATTGTGCTTTTCCCCGCGCCGGTCGGACCGCATATCCCCAGCATCTGACCCGGTTTAAGACGAAAGTTCACATTCTCCAGCGCCGGATGCGTCGTTTGCGGATAGCAAAACTCACGAATGGCCGCCGTCAGTTCGCCCCGCCCCGCCGGGACGGGCTCTTCGCCATCCTTAACTACCGGCGCTTCCGCCAGCATGGCGCGGATGCGGCTGTAAGCGGCGCTACCCCGCTCCACGATATTAAACATCCAGGCCAGCGCCAGCATCGGCCAAATCATCAACCCCAGATACATCATAAAGCTGGTGAGTTCGCCCAGCGTCAGGCTGCCGTTAACCACCATCCAGCTTCCGCCGCTAATCGCGAGCAGGTTCGCCATGCCAATGGCGATGTAAATGGTTGGATCAAAACGCGCGTCAATACGCGCCACGCGCATATTTTTCTTGCCGGTATCTTCGGCATCCGCCGCAAACAGCGAAGACTGGCGGTCCTCCAGACCAAACGCTTTGATCATGCGGATGCTGGTCAGACTCTCCTGCGTGCGGTCGTTCAGGCTGGAGAAGGCGGCCTGCGCCAGTTTGAAATAATCATGCAGTCGATCGCCGTAACGTTTGATCATCAGCGCCATAATCGGCATCGGCAACAGCGCTAATAGCGTTAGCTGCCAGCTAATTTGCGTCGACATGACAATCAGTACCGCGCAGCCCATTACCAGCGAGTCAACCAGCGTCAGAACGCCCTCGCCCGCCGCAAATACGACGCGATCCACATCATTCGTCGCACGCGCAATAAGATCGCCCGTTCGATGGCGCTGATAAAATTCAGGATGCTGACGACTCAGCTGGCGATAATAATCTTCACGCAGTTCGACGGCTAATTGATAAGAAGCGCCAAATAGCAGCACGCGCCAGACATAGCGCAACAAATAGACCACTACGGCGATCAGGGCAATGGTGCCAATCCACATCGCTATTCGGCCTGGAGTAAAATGCTGTGCGGTTACGCCATCCACGACAATCCCCACCACTTTGGGCGGGATCAGCTGAAGCATCGCAATAAGCATAAGCAGGGCCACCGCGCCAAGATAGCGACGCCATTCCCGGCGAAAGTACCAGCTTAATTGAGCAAATAATCGCACGCGTTATTTCCTGATATGATTTCCGGCAATACCGGGAGAATTATTCAATGGGCAGAGAGGTGGTGTACTTAATCTGTTCCATCGCAAAACTGGAGGTGACGTCTGACAGTCCTGGGACGCTATTGACCAGACGTTTATAGAAGTCGTCATACCGCTTCATGTCGGCCACCTGAACTCGCATCAGATAGTCGTACTCCCCCGCCATCCGCCAGAAGCCAAGCACTTCCGGCATCTCAGAGACGACGGTCACGAACCGACAGTACCATTCACTGCTGTGGTGCTGCGTTTTTATCAACACAAAAGCGGTTAACCCCAGCCCCAGTTTTTCCGGGTCCAGCAGCGCAACCCTGCCAAGCAGGATACCGTCATCTTCCAGGCGTTTAAGCCGCTTCCAGCAAGGCGTTGTCGTCAGATTAACGGCATCCGCCAGCGCCTGCAAAGAGAGGGTACAGTCCTGCTGCAATAAGCAAAGCAGTTTACGGTCAATTTTATCTAACATACCCACTCCATAGAGAATATTTTTCTCCTTACATTGTAATTTAAAGGTCAAATAGCAACAATTTTTTCCGTACTTTTCGCTACTCTTGGCACAAAATGATAAATGGATATTAATGATGAGTAGCAATTGGGTTAAAAATGCCATTAATGAAATTAACGCTGACCACCAGCGCTCAGCGGATACGCATCTTATTCGTTTGCCCCTGTCGGCATTTCCAGGTATCCAGCTTTACCTGAAAGACGAAAGCACGCATCCCACCGGTAGCCTCAAGCATCGTCTGGCGCGCTCGCTGTTCCTTTATGGGTTGTGCAATGGCTGGATTAAAGAAGACACTCCGATTATTGAAGCGTCATCAGGCTCAACGGCGATTTCCGAAGCCTGGTTCGCGCGTTTACTGGGACTGCCGTTCATCGCCGCCATGCCCGCCTGTACCGCAAAACGTAAAATCGAACAGATTCAATTTTACGGCGGCCACTGTCATTTTGTGGAGAGCGCCTGCGAAATTTATGCCGCCTCCGAGCGGCTGGCGCATGAACTGAACGGTCACTATATGGACCAGTTTACCTACGCAGAACGAGCTACCGACTGGCGGGGCAACAATAATATTGCCGACAGTATTTTCCGCCAGATGCGCAACGAACCCCATCCGGTACCGCGATTTATCGTCATGAGCGCCGGAACGGGCGGAACCTCTGCGACGATTGGGCGCTATATTCGCTGCCAGGGCTATGATACTCAGCTCATGGTGGTGGATCCGGAAAATTCTGTCTTTTTACCTTACTGGCAGGATCGCGACGCTTCATTACGCAGCCCGGTAGGCAGTAAAATTGAAGGAATTGGTCGTCCGCGAGTAGAGCCTTCTTTTATTCCGGATGTCGTGGATGAGATGCTGCGCGTGCCGGACGCCGCCAGCGTTGCCACCGCACACTGGCTGGAAACGCAGCTAGGCCGTAAAGTCGGCGCCTCTACCGGCACGAATATGTGGGGAGCGCTGCAGCTAGCGGCCCGGATGCGCGAGGCTGGAGAAACCGGCGCTATCGTGACGTTATTGTGCGATAGCGGCGATCGCTATCTGGATACCTATTACCATCCGGCCTGGGTTAGCGACCATATCGGCGATTTGACGCCGTGGTCAGCGGCCATCGCAAAATTACTTACCGGCGACTAGAAACCAAATAAATATCCTCCGGCATAGCCGGAGGTTTTTCTGATGCGCCTGTAAGGCTCTCTTACCAGCCGCGCCCTAACAGGCGCATACGATCTGACATTTGCATCAAACTTCGTTACTTACGGCCCGTAAACAGGCTGCCCGGATACGGGATCGATAATTGCTCACCCATTTTATCCTCTTCAAGCTGGTGCTTTATGTAGTCCTGTATCTTCGCCGTATTCTTACCCACCGTATCGACATAGTACCCTCTGCACCAGAACTCCCTGTTCCTGTATTTGAATTTTAGATCCCCAAACTGCTCGTAAAGCATCAGACTACTTTTACCCTTCAGATATCCCATGAAACTCGACACACTCATCTTCGTCGGGATCTCCAGAAGCATGTGAATATGATCTGCACAACATTCTGCTTCCAGAATTCGTACGTTTTTCCATTCACACAATTTTCTTAATATGCTGCCTACTGCCCTACGCTTCTCTCCATAGAACGCTTGTCTTCGGTATTTGGGCGCGAAAACTATGTGATATTTACAGTTCCATCGGGTGTGCGCTAAGCTCTTTTCGTCCCTCATTGGGACCCCCTTTTGATTTCTTGTTGAACTTTTGCAGTTGCCAGACCGCAAGATGTTTTAACAAATCAAAAGGGGTTTTAATAACTGGCTTAAAGCTGAAAGCTTTCCGGAACCCCCAGCCTAGTTGGGGGTTTTCCATAGACAAAAAAAGCCAGACTGAATGTTTGGCTTGCTGGAAGAGATCTCTCATTCGGGGGAATAAGGTAGATGCGGATTGTCCAGCCAATGCGTCAAAAAGTGTGATACCGCTTGATTACCACAATGTCCGATAACCGAAAGGTGTGGCAGCGCGGCGATAAGCTGCGGCATGGCATTGCCCATAATGAGCCCCCGCCCGACGCTGCCCAGCATTTCCCGATCGTTCATCGCGTCGCCAAACGCCATGCAATCTGCCAGTGAAAGCCCTAAATGGTTGCTCAATACCGCCAGCGCCGATCCTTTATTGCACCCCAGCGGTAGCACTTCCAGGCAGTCGACGGCAGAGAAACAGAGGTGCGCGCGTTCTTCCAGCGCCTCATTGAGCTGAATGCGCAAACGGATCAGATCGTCATGATCGCCGCAAAAACAGATCTTCGTCACCTGATGGGCCGGAATACTTTTTATATCGATAACCTGATAACGAAAGCCGCTGTAGACGTGCGCCTGGAGTAGCGCGGGGATCTCCTGGCCTGTAAACCAGCCGTTGTCATTAAACACATGCATACTGGCTCGGGTATCCCAGGCATGGTGCATCACCGTATCGGCAACCTGAGGATCGAGATCCTGACGATGCAGCACGTCGCCTTCCAGCGAGTGAATTCGCGTCCCGTTACCGGTAATAAGATAAGCATCCAGTGAAAGCGTCCCCAGAATATGCCGCATCTCCAGCACGTGACGACCCGTAGCGAATGTCAGAGTGATATCGCGTTCGCGCAGACGCGACAGCGTGGCGATCGTTTCTCTACCCAAATGGTGATCGGGCATTAATAACGTGCCATCCATATCAAATGCTGCCAGACGGGCCATCTCTTTCTCCACACTGTAACGCGGTTAACTTGTTGTTCAGTATTACCTGAGATATACGGAAGTAATAGTGAACAGATAAAAGGAAGTGTTCCGGGTTTTATGAGGCTACTGAATCGGCTTAATCAATATCAACGCCTCTGGCAGCCTTCCGCCGGGGAAACGCAACATGTCACCGTTAGCGAACTGGCCGAACGCTGTTTTTGTAGCGAGCGCCATCTGCGAACGCTGCTGCGTCAGGCCCAGCAGGCGGGTTGGCTAAGATGGGAGGCGCAGTCCGGGCGCGGGAAACGTGGACGGCTCCAGTTTCTGGTCACGCCGGAATCGCTCCGCACCGCCATGATGGAACAGGCGCTGGAAAAAGGGCAGCAGCTCAACGTACTGGAACTGGCGCAGCTGGCGCCTGGCGAGTTACGGGCGATGCTCCAGCCTTTTATGGGCGGCCAATGGCAAAACGATACGCCAACATTGCGTATTCCCTACTATCGTCCGCTTGATCCGCTGCAGCCGGGTTTCCTGCCAGGACGCGCGGAACAGCATCTCGCAGGGCAAGTTTTTTCCGGGTTAACGCGCTTCGATCGCGATAGCCAATATCCTTGCGGGGATTTGGCGCATCACTGGAAGGTTTCCGCCGACGGTTTACGCTGGGATTTTTATATTCGCTCCACGCTGCACTGGCATAATGGCGATGCGGTGGATACCGCGCAGTTACACGAACGCCTGGAAAGGCTGCTTACCCTACCGGCGCTAAGCAAATTGTTTATTAGCGTCGCACGGATCGAAGTAACGCATCCTCAGTGCCTGACCTTTCTCCTTCACCGACCTGATTACTGGCTGGCGCATCGTCTGGCGAGCTATTGTAGCGGTCTGGCGCATCCTGACCTGCCGCTTATCGGCACCGGTCCTTTTCGCCTGGCGTTGTTCACGCCGGAACTGGTGCGTCTGGAAAGTCATGACCATTATCACCTCAGCCATCCGCTGCTGAAAGCGATTGAATTCTGGATCACCCCGCAACTGTTTGCCCAGGATCTGGGCACCAGTTGCCGCCATCCGGTGCAGATTGCCATCGGCAAACCGGAAGAGCTGGCGACGCTGAGTCAGGTAAGTAGTGGTATCAGTCTTGGCTTTTGTTATTTAACCCTCAAAAAGGGCTCACGGCTCAACGTACAGCAGGCGCGGCGTCTGATACATATTATCCATCATACTTCGCTGCTGAAAACCTTACCGGTAGATGAGAACTTGATTATGCCAAGTCAGGGGCTGCTACCCGGCTGGACAATCCCGCAATGGCAGGACGTTGATGAAACACCATTGCCGAAAAAACTTACCCTGGCGTATCACCTTCCCGTAGAGCTGCATACGATGGCGGAACAGCTTCGACATTACCTGGCGACGCTCGGCTGTGAGTTAACGTTGATTTTTCATAATGCCAAAAACTGGAATAACTGCCCTGCGTTGGCGCAAGCGGATCTGATGATGGGCGACAGGCTGATCGGCGAAGCGCCGGAATATACGCTGGAGCAGTGGCTACGTTGCGATCAGATCTGGTCACATGTCCTGGACGCGCCTGCGTTTTCCCATCTGCAGGCTACGCTTGACGCTCTGCAAATTCAGCCCAATGAAAAAGATCGCCGCGCCGCGCTACAACAAGTTTTTGCCAACCTGATGGATGACGCCACACTTACGCCGCTGTTTAATTATCACTATCGCATCAGCGCCCCACCGGGCGTTAACGGCGTTCGACTCACCCCTCGCGGCTGGTTTGAATTTAGCGAAGCCTGGCTTCCGCCGCCTTCGCCGTGAAGAAGCTGGTCGGGATTATCCGTACGCGTTACCATATTGGCTTTCGTCATTGATCAGGATAACTATGAAACGCGCCGTTGTTGTATTTAGTGGAGGTCAGGACTCCACCACTTGTCTGGCGCAAGCGCGGCATCAGTATGATGAAGTGCATTGTGTCACGTTTGATTATGGTCAGCGCCACCGCGCAGAGATTGATGTTGCGCGCGCACTGGCGTTAAAACTTGGCGCACGCGCGCATAAAGTGCTGGATGTCACTTTGCTGAACGAACTGGCGGTCAGCAGCCTGACGCGGGATAGCATTCCGGTGCCGGACTATGAACCGAACGCTGACGGTATCCCCAACACTTTCGTACCGGGACGCAATATTCTCTTTCTGACGCTGGCGGCGATTTACGCTTATCAGGTCAAAGCCGAGGCGGTGATCACCGGCGTTTGCGAGACCGATTTTTCCGGCTATCCAGACTGTCGCGATGAGTTCGTCAAAGCGCTGAATCACGCGGTGAATCTGGGCATGGCGAAAGATATCCGTTTCGAAACGCCCCTAATGTGGATTGATAAAGCTGAAACCTGGGCGCTGGCCGATTATTGGGGCCAACTGGATTTAGTTCGCGAAGAGACGCTGACCTGCTATAACGGCATTAAAGGCGATGGCTGTGGTCATTGCGCAGCCTGTAATCTGCGCGCTAACGGCCTGAATCATTATCTGTCGAATAAAGCGGCGGTGATGGCGGCAATGAAGCAAAAAACCGGGTTAAGGTGATTGTTTTGCCGGATGGCGGCGCACGCACCTTATCCGTGCCTGGCGATATGCACCATGGTCAATATCGCCAGGCCGGACAAGTTCAACGCCATCAGACAGCGAGGCGTTATTGCACCATCTGTTCCAGCTTTTCACGCAATTCGCCTTCCAGCGGCAGCGCTTTTTGCGTTTTTAAATCAATACAAACAAACGTGATGAGCGCATCGGCCACCACCTGCCCTTCTGGCTCCAGCGTAATCGTCTGGCTTAATACGCCGCTTTTACCGTTAAGCTGTTGTACCTGGCTGGTCACGGTCAGTAGATCGCTCAATACCGCCGGGCGACGGTAATTTATATTGATGTTTACCACCACAAAGGCAATATTGCGGGCCGTCATCCACTGAAAGCTGTCGCTGTTTTCCAGCCCATCCCAACGGGCCTCTTCCAGAAATTCCAGATAGCGGGCATTATTAACATGTTGATAAACATCAAGATGATATCCACGAACTTTGATTTGTGTTTGCATAGCGCAATAACCTTACGTTGTTGTTATAAGTAAGCGACAAGTACAGAGGTCATAACTGGTATGACCTCTACAGTCTGGCAAATTTTGGCCACTGTGCAAGTGATTACAATGTTAAAACTGCCAGATTACGCTCCACCAGCGCGCTTCCCATTCCCGGCACCTGCTTTAAATCATCCACCGTTTTAAAAGGACCATACTCCTCCCGATAGCTCACAATAGCCTGCGCTTTTTTCAGCCCAACGCCGTTCATCACCCGCGCCAGATCCTCCGCAGACGCGGTATTAATGCTCACCCTAGTACCTTCATCATCGCTGGCTTTAGCAGGTAATGCCGCTTTGGCGGAGGATGAAGAAGGCGTATCCGCTTTTGTTTCCACCGCTGCATTTTTTGCGACAGGCGTCGCCGCCAGCGCGCTATGGGCCATGCCCGCGCAGGTTAAAGAAAGCGTAATAAGCAGTGCTTTAATTCCGTGTTTCATACTGTTTTCTCCTTGTTTGTTAACAGTGCAGCCACGATAGCGGGGCGGAGAAAAACGAACAAATGGCAATTCTCAGAAATGGAAAAGGCCGCGAAAGCGGCCTTTGTGGGATACAACGTTTTGCAATTTTTTGCGAAGCGCCTCGACGATTACTGCTGTTCCAGAGCGTCGCCGATTTTGATTTTCGCCTCTTTACGCAGATTGCTCATCAGCGCCTCAAAGACAATTTGCGCATTGTTCTGCGTGATGCCCTGCACCATCGCTTTTTTCTGCGCTTCCGGCATGGCGCCCGCTTTCACCTCGTCAAACGCCAGCAGAACGACGTTACCCTGCATATCGTTCGCCACGCCATAAACTGGCTTATCTTTCGTCGGAAGGCTTAACGCAAAGGCCGCCTGACTCACCGGATCCTGACTGGTACGACTTAACGTTTTAGGCTCGCCAAAACTCAGACCCGCCGCTTTCATCGCTTCCGCGCCTTTGCCCGCTTTCAGCTCGACCAGCAGTTTTTCCGCATCCAGCTTCGCCTGTTGTTCCGCTTTGTTATGCTTCACCAGGGCAGTGACCTGTTCTTTCACTTCTGCCAACGGCTTCACGGCTTCAGGTTTATGTTCGCTCACGCGCACAACAAAAGCCCGGTCGCCATCTACGGTGATAATGTCTGAATTCGGCCCCGGCGTACCGTTTTCGCCTACCAGACCGCCATTAAAGATAGCATCGGCTACCGGTTTGAAGTTCAGCTCTTCCGGTAAGGTGTCACGGCTAAACCAGCCGGTTTCAACGGCTTTTACGCCAGCGACCTGTTCAGCGCCTGCTAACGACTCATTGTCGTTGCTTGCCGCATCGCTCACCTTCTGCTGCAACGCATAGTAAGCATCCAGCGCTTTTTCCTGTTTCACTTTCGCGGCAATGTCGTCGCGAACCTCGCTTAACGGTTTCACTTTGGCAGGCTGAATATCATCCAGACGCGCCACCAGAAAACCGACAGACGACTTAATCACGCCAGATATCTGGCCTTTTTCTTTTAATCCGGCGTTTTTCAGTTCCGGCACCGTGGCAGACTCTTCCAGCCAGCCCATATCGCCGCCATTACGCGCAGAGATGATATCGGTAGATTTCTCTTTCGCCAGCGTGGCGAAATCTTCGCCCTTGTTCAGCGCATCCAGTACCGCTTTCGCATCATCTTCCGTTTTGGTCTGAATAATGCTGTAACGAATGCGCTCCGGCTGAGTAAACTGATCTACATGCTGGTCATAATAGGCCTGAATATCCGCATCGCTGACCGGTGCCTGCATCGTCGCGGCATCCAGCTTGATATAGCTTACGCGGAACTGTTCCGGCGTCATAAAGCGGACTTTATTCTGATCGTAGTAGCTGGACACTTCCTGATCGGTCACCTGCTGCTTCGCCGCCAGCGCGTTGACATCAATAACGGCTTCACGCACCACGCGCTGTTGAGAGACTAATGCCGCCAGTTCGTCGGTTTCCCCTTTCAGCATAAAATCAGTACCGGCCACGCCGTTGATCAGTTGCTGAGTGGTAAGCTGGTTACGCAGCGCCTGAGTATACTGATCGGCCGTCATTCCCATCTGATTCACAATCGCGTTATAGCGGTTGTTGTCAAACTTACCGTCCACCTGAAAAGCGGGAGTGGCGAAAATCGCCTGCTTTACCTGCTCATCGCTGATGCCCAGTTTCAGTTCGCGGGAATATTGATCCAACAGCGCTTCATCTATCAGACGATTCAGCACCTGCTGGCGCAGGCTTTTCATATAACCTTCGTTGGCCGCCAGTTCAGAATACCTGTCGCCCAACTGCTGCTGCATACGGTTACGTTCGTTGTTAAACGCATTCTCAAACTGTGCCCGGCTGATTTCCTGGCCATTCACTTTTGCGGCGTAGTTATTGCTTCCGCCAATCAGGTAACCACTAACGCCGGTCAAAATGAACGACACGATAATGATAACGAAAATAATCTTGAGCACGAGACTGTTTGCAGCCGTGCGTAAGCTGTCCATCATGGTGTAACCACACTCCGCTGTAGGTGACTTTACACTTTATCTTTCAGGCGGCTTCTCTGCTGGCTACTGAGTGCTTCGCTCAGTAGCCGCGTCGACGCAACCTGAATGATTTGCGTATATAGACTTCACGCGCATCGCATTTTCTGAACGCGGCGCACAAAAGCCTATTGTGACAAGAAACGAGGGCAATTGTCAGCCCGCAACGCACAGAAAGTCCCGAATCGCCAATAAAAAAGGCACATCAGTTGATGCGCCCTTGTACTTTGTCACATCCCCCGAGGGGATCACGCTTAGTTTACCGCGTCTTTCAGCGCTTTACCTGCACGGAAACTCGGCACTTTGGCAGCGGCGATGGTGATCTCTTTACCTGTTTGCGGGTTGCGACCAGTACGGGCAGCACGCTCTTTAACAGCAAAAGTACCAAAGCCTACCAGTGCAACGTCATCCCCTTCTTTCAGAGATTCGGTAACAGAAGCAATAATCGCATCTAACGCACGTCCAGCCGCAGCCTTAGAGATATCAGCCCCTGCAGCAATTTTTTCGATCAGTTGAGATTTATTCACTCTTCTCTTCCTCTTTATAATTTATATCGCACCTGAATCCTTCGAAGTACGACCGCGCAGCAGTTATATCAGGCCTGCCACGCCCTTACAACACCCGTTAATGGTGGCAGACCCAATCAACCATCTAAATTAGCTATACAAAAAAAGGCTGGCAAGTCCGAAATAGCCTGCCAGCCCTGTTTTTATTAGCGCTATTTGCGCGAGGTCACTATTTTGCGGTTACAACCTGCATTCCAGACGGTTCGTTTTGCAGAGCAAGCGTCAGAACTTCCTCAATGCGCTTCACAGGATGAATATCCAGATCGGCAATCACGTTGTCCGGAATTTCCTCCAGATCACGTTTATTTTCGAATGGAATTAAGACCGTTTTAATCCCGCCGCGATGCGCCGCCAACAGTTTTTCTTTCAGGCCGCCGATCGGCAACACCTGACCACGCAGCGTGATCTCACCGGTCATTGCCACATCTGCGCGCACCGGATTACCGGTCAGGCAGGAAACCAGCGCGGTACACATCGCGATACCGGCGCTTGGACCGTCTTTCGGCGTTGCGCCTTCCGGCACGTGAACGTGGATATCGCGTTTTTCGTAAAAGTCCGGATTAATACCCAGTTTTTCCGCGCGCGCGCGCACCACGGTCAGCGCCGCCTGAATAGATTCCTGCATCACTTCACCGAGCGAGCCGGTGTAGGTCAGCTTGCCTTTGCCCGGTACGCAGGCGGTTTCGATGGTCAACAGATCGCCGCCCACTTCCGTCCACGCCAGCCCCGTCACCTGACCCACGCGGTTTTCGCTATCCGCGCGGCCATAATCAAAGCGCTGCACACCGAGGTAGTCGTGCAGATTATCGCCGTTAATTTCAATATGTTTTAACGACTTATCGAGCAACAGTTGTTTAACCGCTTTACGGCACAGTTTGGAGATTTCACGCTCCAGACTACGAACGCCCGCTTCACGCGTGTAATAGCGGATAATACCGATAATCGCGCTATCGTCGACCGTCAGTTCGCCTTTCTTCAGCGCGTTACGCTCGATCTGCTTCGGCAGCAGGTGACGTTTAGCAATATTCAGCTTCTCGTCTTCGGTATAACCGGACAGACGGATCACTTCCATACGATCCAGCAGCGGCGCCGGAATGTTCATGGAGTTGGAGGTGGCGACGAACATCACATCGCTGAGATCGTAATCCACTTCCAGGTAATGATCGCTGAACGCCACGTTCTGCTCCGGGTCCAGCACCTCAAGCAGTGCGGAAGCCGGATCGCCGCGCATGTCCGAGGACATTTTGTCGATCTCATCGAGCAGGAATAGTGGGTTTTTAACCCCCACTTTGGCCATTTTTTGGATCAGTTTACCCGGCATAGAGCCAATGTAAGTCCGGCGATGACCGCGGATTTCCGCTTCATCACGCACGCCGCCCAGCGCCATACGGACGTATTTACGCCCTGTGGCTTTAGCGATGGACTGGCCCAACGAGGTTTTACCTACCCCCGGCGGCCCCACCAGACACAGGATCGGCCCCTTGATTTTATTTACACGGCTTTGTACCGCGAGATACTCAAGGATGCGGTCTTTCACACGCTCCAGACCATAATGGTCAGTATCGAGGATTTCCTGCGCCTGACGCAGGTCTTTTTTGACCTTGCTACGCGCATTCCACGGCACCTGCACCATCCAGTCGATGTAGCCGCGCACCACGGTCGCTTCCGCCGACATCGGAGACATCATTTTCAGCTTCTGCAGTTCCGCTTCCGCTTTCTCTTTCGCCTCTTTCGGCATTTTCGCCGCGTCGATCTTACGCTTCAGCGCTTCGTTTTCGTCCGGCGCGTCGTCCATCTCGCCAAGTTCTTTCTGAATCGCTTTCATTTGCTCGTTCAGATAGTACTCGCGCTGGGATTTCTCCATCTGCTTTTTCACGCGGTTGCGAATGCGTTTCTCAACCTGCAGCAGATCGATTTCAGATTCCATCATCGCCATCAGATATTCCAGACGTTCGTTAACGTCGGACATCTCCAGTACGGACTGTTTATCCGCCAGTTTCAGCGGCATATGCGCGGCGATGGTGTCAGCCAGACGTGCAGGGTCGTCAATGCTATTGAGTGACGTCAGCACTTCCGGCGGAATTTTTTTGTTCAGCTTGATGTAGCCTTCGAACTGGCTGATAGCGGTACGCACCAGCACTTCTTGTTCACGCTCATCAATGGCTGGCGAATCAAGGTACTCCGCCTTCGCGGAGAAATGTTCGCCGTTGTCAGACAGCGCGGAAATACGCGCGCGCTGTAACCCCTCAACCAGCACTTTTACGGTGCCGTCAGGCAGTTTCAGCATCTGCAAAATAGAGGCCACGGTCCCGACGGTGAAAAGATCGTTTACACCCGGCTCATCCGTTGATGCTTCCTTCTGGGCGACCAGCATGATTTTTTTATCATGGTCCATAGCCGCTTCCAGACAACGGATAGATTTTTCCCGCCCTACAAATAAGGGTATGACCATGTGCGGATAAACCACCACATCGCGCAAGGGCAATACGGGGATTTCAATGCGTTCAGAACGCTCAGGATTCATAGAGCTCTCTCTTAGTTTAGTGTCCGCCAGGTAATCAGATAGTATAGCTGTGCTCCATACCACCTATAACATGTACGTCAGTATATGGGGATGTTTCCCACACATTCAACGGCGTGTTTACAGGAAAAACGAAAGGGGAGATAAAATCCCCCCTTTTTTGGCTAACTGATTGTATGAATGTTTAATTATTCGCCAGAAGCCTGCGCTTCCGGTTTGCCGTAAATCAGCAACGGCTTACTCTGACCGGCAATAACGGACTCGTCAATCACCACTTTTTCGACGTCTTCCATAGATGGCAAATCGTACATGGTATCCAGCAGCGCCGCTTCGACGATAGAACGCAGGCCACGGGCACCAGTTTTACGCGCCATCGCTTTCCTGGCGATAGCGTTCAGCGCTTCGTCACGGAATTCCAGATCGACGCCTTCCAGGTTAAACAGCGCCTGATACTGCTTGGTCAGCGCATTTTTCGGCTCTTTCAGGATTTGAACCAGCGCTTCTTCGCTGAGTTCGTTCAGCGTCGCCACCACTGGCAGACGACCGATAAACTCAGGAATCAGACCAAATTTGATCAAATCTTCCGGTTCAACCTGCGACAACAGCTCGCCTTCACTGGCTTTGTCGGACTTCGCTTTCACCGTCGCGCCAAAACCAATGCCGGAGCCGGTTTCAACACGGTTAGCGATCACTTTATCCAGACCGGCAAACGCGCCGCCGCAGATAAACAGAATCTTAGAGGTATCTACCTGTAAGAACTCCTGCTGCGGATGTTTGCGACCGCCCTGCGGTGGAACCGCGGCGACGGTGCCTTCGATCAGTTTCAGCAACGCCTGCTGTACGCCTTCGCCGGAAACATCGCGGGTAATGGACGGATTGTCTGATTTACGCGAAATCTTATCGATTTCATCAATGTAGACAATCCCACGCTGCGCTTTTTGCACGTCGTAGTCGCATTTCTGCAACAGTTTCTGAATGATATTCTCGACGTCTTCCCCCACGTAACCCGCTTCGGTCAGCGTGGTCGCATCCGCCATAGTGAACGGCACATCCAGCAAGCGCGCCAGCGTTTCCGCCAGCAGCGTTTTACCGGAACCGGTCGGTCCAGTCAGCAGAATGTTGCTTTTGCCTAACTCGACGCCATTGCTGGTATCGCCGTTACGCAGACGCTTGTAGTGGTTATAGACCGCCACCGCCAGCACTTTTTTCGCCTGCTCCTGGCCGATAACGTAATCGTCCAGGTGAGTACGAATTTCATGCGGCGTCGGCAGCGCACTACGTTCACGGTGCGGAGCAACTTCTTTAATTTCTTCGCGAATAATGTCGTTACATAAATCGACGCATTCGTCGCAGATATACACGGATGGACCGGCAATCAGCTTGCGCACTTCATGCTGGCTTTTGCCGCAAAAAGAGCAGTACAACAATTTGCCCGAGCCATCTTTGCGTTTATCTGTCATGAGTCAAAACCTCTTCTTTGTTCTTTGTGCCGCACACGACGACGCAAATGCCATTCTCAGGCGCAAGCCGCTAATCAGCGTTGTGCCGCCCTTCATTAGTATATACACAAAATCATTCGAGCTACATCAAGGCGGCAACTCAGCGACTCCGCAGGCGCTTACATAAGTAAGTCACTGGGAGGCGCGCTGGCAACCAACACCGAGGTAGCGTGAAGGATGAAGTGTATAGCGGCACACTTGCGTCCAGGGCATCAATTACGATGGGTCAAAATTGAGTCAACCAAACCGTACTCTACCGCTTCAGGCGCGGAGAGGAAGCGATCGCGCTCAGTATCACGTTCAATCTGCTCAAGAGATTGACCCGTATGATGCGCCATAAGTTCATTCATGCGCCCTTTTACTTTCAAAATTTCGCGGGCGTGAATTTCAATATCCGTCGCCTGGCCCTGATAGCCGCCCAGCGGCTGGTGGATCATGACGCGAGAGTTCGGCAAGCAGAAACGTTTGCCTTTCGCCCCGGCAGTCAGCAGAAACGCCCCCATAGAGGCCGCCTGTCCCATACAAATGGTGCTGACGTCTGGCTTAATAAACTGCATGGTGTCATAGATGGACATCCCCGCAGTAATTACGCCGCCAGGAGAATTAATGTACAGATAGATATCTTTTTCCGGGTTTTCCGCTTCCAGGAACAGCATCTGCGCCACGATCAGGTTAGCCATATGGTCTTCGACCTGGCCGGTCAGAAATATGACGCGTTCCTTAAGTAGACGAGAATAGATATCAAAAGAGCGCTCACCGCGTGAGGTCTGTTCAATGACCATCGGCACCAGCGCCATATGAGGGGCCAAATTATCTCGTTCTCCGCTGTATGACATTTCCGTCTCCTGGATAAAAATTGAAAAAATCTGCTGTACTGATTGTAACCTGATGGACGGATTATCAGCCAGTCCCTCTGTAATGGGTACGGCATCGCCATAATTCAAGCATAACAATCTTTTGCTCTAACGCTAACACTGAAACGCGGTTTTCGCACCCTTACCACGCAAAATGCGTGACAAAAAAAACCCGTCACTGAAAGGTGACGGGTTTTTGTGCAAATTTCGTGCTTTTAACGCGAAAAATTACGCCTGCTGGTTCATCAGCTCATTGAAGGAAGTGGCTTTTTCAGACACTTTCGCTTTTGCCAGAACCGCTTCAACAGCCTGTTCTTCCAGAGCGACGTTACGCATATTGTCCATCAGCTCTTTATTTTTGCTGTAGAACTCAATCACTTCTTTCGGATCTTCGTAAGCAGAGGCCATCTCTTCGATCAGGCCTTTAACGCGTTCTTCGTCCGCTTTCAGCTCGTTGGTACGAATGACTTCGCCGAGCAGCAGACCGACAACTACACGACGCTTAGCCTGTTCTTCGAACAGTTCGCGCGGCAGCTCCAGAGCCTGTTTCTCGTTACCACCAAAACGCTGCGCAGCCTGACGACGCAGAACGTCGATTTCGCTGTCGATCAGCGCAGACGGTACGTCGATGTCGTTAGCTTTTACCAGACCTTCGATCGCCTGAGACTTAACGCGGTTACGCACCGCGCCTTTCAGCTCGCGTTCCATGTTTTTACGTACTTCAGCGCGCAGACCGGCTACGGAACCATCTTCAACGCCGAAACGTTTGATGAATTCTTCGGTCAGTTCCGGCAGTTCGCGTTCTTCAACTTTCTTCAGGTTGATAACGAACTTAGCCGCTTTACCTTTCAGGTTTTCAGCGTGGTACTCTTCCGGGAAGGTCACATCGATAGTGAACTCTTCGCCAGCTTTGTGGCCTTTAACGCCGTCTTCAAAGCCCGGAATCATACGACCCTGGCCCATCGCCAGAACGAAATCGGTCGCTTTGCCGCCTTCGAACTCTTCGCCGTCTACAGAGCCGGTGAAATCGATGGTCACGCGGTCTTCCGCATCCGCAGCGCCGTCTTTTTCTTTCCAGGTCGCCTGCTGCTTACGCAGGGTGTCCAGCATCACATCAACGTCAGCGTCGGTGACTTCAACAACCGGCTTTTCAACTTCGATGGATTCGAGGCCAGTCAGCTCAACTTCCGGATAGACTTCAAACTCGACGGAGTAAGTGAAGTCTTCACCCACTTTGTATTCGCCCGGAACATAGTTCGGCGCGCCTGCCGGGTTAATTTTTTCTTTGATGATCGCGTCAACGAAGTTGCGGCTCATCAGATCGCCCAGCACGTCCTGGCGAACAGAAGCGCCATAACGCTGAGCGACGATATTCATCGGTACTTTGCCTTTACGGAAGCCGTCAATACGTACTTTTTTCGCTACGTTGACCAGCTCGCTTTTTACAGCGGTCTCGATGCTGTCAGCAGCGATTGTAATCGTTACACGGCGGCCAAGGCCCTGAGTGGTTTCAACTGAAACTTGCATCTTGTTACCTCAAAAAATCACAGTGCTCGGTCAACTCTACTCCGCAAGCACGTGCTATTTGCTTCGCGGAACCGGGATGTTCTCATAATCAATCACATTCCCTGTCGTCAGAATCATCCCGAAGACGTTCATATATAAGACGGCGCATTATAGCGGCATCACTTTTGTGAGTCGAGAACGGTGATTGTGCGATGCTGCGGCGGTTTTCACAATTCTCGGCTAATTTTTGTCTGAATACTGTACGACACGCTCAAAATTCAGACAAAATAAAACGGCCCGCAGGCCGTTTTCACATAATTCTGTAGCAACATACTGGAAAAGCGGAGGTAGTTGCAAATCCGTTTTGCTACGCGATGCTTCCCGCGCCGCGACAAGGAGGCGACGCGAAGATAGTATCCTGCAATCCTTCCCACTCTTTGAGGGTATAAGTATGCAGTGCCAGCGCATGTACGGTTGTGGAAAGTTCCGCCGTTAACGTACCGTAAATCATCCGATGACGATTAAGAAAACGTTCGCCTGTAAAGCGATCGCTCACCAGCACGACCTTAAAATGGCTTTCCGATCCTGCTGGAACATTGTGACGATAGCTTTCATCCACAACTTCGAGAAACACGGGGTCGAACGCTGTCCTTAATTTTTCTTCTATTTGCTCACGTATCATCATGAAAATCTCCTCCGACAACGCTGTGATGTCACCCATCCCTTTAAATACTAGCCGCTTTTACCGTTTCCATTACAGCATGACAACAAAAATTTAGCTTTCGTCTGATTATTTCAGCCAAACGTATGAAGTTTACTGCCTTAATCATTCTTTTAGCGCTCAAAATCCCCGCTCGCGCCGTTATCAATACCAAATCGGACATTACGACGAATTTACCTGCGTTGACCACTTCCCCTCGCCGTTAGCGGTGTTATGATGGCGGGAATTTTTACCTATCACGTTTTAAGCGTCATTGAGAGCCTGAATATGTTAAAAAAACTTCTCTTTCCGTTAGTCGCTCTGTTTATGCTGGCAGGATGCGCCACACCGCCGACGACCATTGACGTCGCGCCGAAGATCACCTTGCCACAGCAGGACCCGAGCCTGATGGGCGTCACCGTTAGCATTACCGGCGCGGACCAACGCCAGGATCAAGCGTTAGCGAAAGTCACGCGTAACAACCAGTTGGTAACGTTAACCGCCTCCCGCGATTTACGCTTCCTGTTACAAGAAGTCCTGGAAAAACAGATGACGGCGCGGGGCTATATGATCGGGCCTAACGGCGCGGTTAATCTGCAGATTATTGTTAACCAACTGTATGCTGATGTTTCCCAGGGCAGCGTGCGCTACAACATCGCGACCAAAGCGGATATCGCGATTATTGCGACCGCGGCAAATGGCAACAAGATGACCAAAAACTATCGCGCCAACTACTCTATTGAAGGGGCGTTCCAGGCCTCTAACCAGAATATTGCCGACGCGGTGAACAGCGTTCTGACCGATACCATTGCTGATATGTCTCAGGACACCAGCATTCACGATTTTATCAAGCAAAACGCCCGTTAATAGCAACAACAAGACCCGGCAGAAGCCGGGTCTGTAGATGCCTATGTCAAGTCAATATTTACGTATTTTCCAGCAACCGCGTTCAGCCATTCTGCTGATATTGGGTTTTGCCTCCGGTCTCCCGCTGGCGCTCACTTCCGGTACGCTACAGGCGTGGATGACCGTCGAGAATATCGATCTTAAAACGATTGGCTTCTTCTCGCTGGTTGGTCAGGCCTATGTGTTTAAGTTTCTCTGGTCTCCGCTGATGGACCGCTACACGCCGCCTTTTTTAGGTCGACGTCGCGGTTGGTTACTCGCCACCCAACTGTTGTTACTGGCGGCGATTGCGGCGATGGGCTTTCTTGAACCCGGCACGCAGCTACGCTGGATGGCGGCGCTGGCGGTGGTGATTGCTTTTTGCTCCGCCTCGCAGGATATCGTGTTCGACGCCTGGAAAACCGATGTGTTACCCGCAGAAGAACGCGGCGCTGGCGCGGCAATCAGCGTGCTTGGCTACCGGTTGGGGATGCTGGTTTCCGGCGGACTGGCGCTATGGCTGGCCGATCGCTGGCTCGGCTGGCAGGGCATGTACTGGCTGATGGCGGCATTGTTGATCCCCTGCATTATCGCCACCTTACTGGCGCCGGAACCGACCGATACTATCCCCTCCCCGAAATCGCTGGAACAGGCCGTCGTCGCGCCGCTACGCGATTTCTTTGGCCGTAACAACGCCTGGCTGATTTTACTGCTCATTGTGCTTTATAAACTGGGTGACGCCTTCGCCATGAGCCTGACCACCACCTTTTTGATTCGCGGCGTCGGCTTTGACGCCGGCGAAGTCGGTGTGGTCAATAAAACGTTGGGCCTGCTGGCGACGATCGTCGGCGCGTTATACGGCGGCATATTAATGCAGCGTCTTTCGCTGTTTCGCGCGCTGCTGATTTTCGGCATTTTGCAAGGCGCGTCCAACGCCGGTTACTGGTTGCTCTCCATTACCGATAAAAACATGTTCAGCATGGGCGCGGCGGTCTTTTTCGAAAATCTGTGCGGCGGGATGGGTACTGCCGCCTTTGTCGCCTTATTAATGACGCTATGTAATAAGTCGTTTTCCGCAACACAGTTTGCCCTACTGTCGGCCCTCTCCGCAGTAGGCCGGGTTTATGTTGGTCCTGTAGCGGGCTGGTTCGTTGAAGCGCACGGCTGGCCGACATTCTACCTCTTCTCGGTTGTCGCCGCCGTTCCCGGGCTGTTACTGTTGCTGGTCTGTCGGCAAACGCTGGAATATAGCTGGCAGAGCGAGCGTTTCATTCCCCGCACGCAATACCGTGGCACCTACAATTTCGCGCTTTCAATCCTGCTCGCGGGCGTCGCTTTGCTGGCGGTGTGGGTACTCCTGCTGACCATGAACGCGTTGGATTACACTAACTTTTCATTCCTGCCCGAATTGCTTGAGACTGCGGTAGCGATTGCCGTGTGCGGCATTGTCTTTGGCGGGTTGCTGGACTACCTGGCGCTACGAAAAACACGCCTGCTGTAAAACATTATTTGCCGTTGTAATAACGACCCGGAATTATAACGGCTAAATAACCATCAATTGATAAAAAATATATTTGTCTTTTTGTGCGCAACAGAATTTTGGAAATTATTGGTAATTTCTACGCTACCTATTTTCTTTACACGATTCAGCCGACTAAATTTAAATTTCTACCGTTGATTGTCCTTTTATTGATAATAAATTGTTAAGTAATTGTTTTATTTTTACATTGGTTATACCAATTATCCCTCAACATCCCACTTACAGACCTCATCCGTTATAACGCAAAGTTTCAACAGTGTCTTAAAGTTATTTCGACATACTTGGCAACATATGTGACACGCGCGGCAGAACTTGGTAACACAGAACCAATCATGTTTACAGTAATGCAACCTTACCGTAAAATGCCCCTACACTTTAAACGCCACCAGGTCCCGTGGAATTGAGGTCGTTAAATGAGACTCAGGAAATACAATAAAAGTTTGGGATGGTTGTCATTAATTGCAGGCACTGCATTACTCAGTGGCTGTAATTCTGCGCTGCTGGATCCCAAAGGACAGATTGGACTGGAGCAACGTTCGCTGATACTGACGGCATTTGGCCTGATGTTGATCGTCGTTATTCCCGCCATCTTGATGGCTGTTGGTTTTGCCTGGAAGTATCGTGCGAGTAATAAGGATGCGAAGTATAGCCCGAACTGGTCACACTCCAATAAAGTGGAAGCCGTGGTCTGGACGGTGCCTATCTTAATCATCATTTTCCTTGCCGTACTGACCTGGAAAACCACGCACGCGCTTGAACCAAGCAAGCCGCTGGCGCATGACGAAAAACCGATCACCATCGAAGTGGTTTCCATGGACTGGAAATGGTTCTTCATCTATCCGGAGCAGGGTATCGCCACCGTCAACGAGATCGCCTTCCCGGCGAACACGCCGGTTTATTTCAAAGTGACCTCCAACTCCGTGATGAACTCCTTCTTTATCCCGCGTCTGGGTAGCCAGATTTATGCCATGGCCGGTATGCAAACACGTTTGCATCTGATCGCCAACGAACCCGGAACCTACGATGGCATCTCCGCCAGCTATAGCGGCCCGGGCTTCTCTGGTATGAAGTTTAAAGCTATCGCCACCAAAGACCGCGCAGAATTCGACCAATGGGTCGCAAAAGCGAAGCAGTCTCCGAACACCATGAATGATATGGCGGCGTTCGAGAAAGTGGCTATGCCAAGCGAGTACAACAAGGTGGAATATTTCTCCAGCGTGAAACCAGATTTGTTCAAGGACGTTATTAACAAATTCATGGGCCACGGTAAGAGCATGGACATGACCCAACCTGAAGGTGAGCACAGCTCGCATGAAGGAATGGAAGGTATGGACATGAGCCACGCGGAATCCGCCAACTCCAAGGGTTGAGGAAGATAAGATGTTCGGAAAATTATCACTGGATGCAGTACCGTTCCATGAACCTATCGTCATGGTAACGATCGCTGCAATTATCGTCGGGGGACTGGCGATACTGGCAGCGATTACTTACTTCGGTAAGTGGACCTACCTATGGAAAGAGTGGTTAACGTCGGTTGACCATAAACGCCTCGGTATCATGTATATCATCGTCGCGATTGTGATGCTGTTACGTGGTTTCGCCGATGCCATCATGATGCGTAGCCAGCAGGCGCTTGCCTCCGCAGGCGAAGCGGGTTTTCTACCGCCGCACCACTACGATCAGATCTTTACCGCTCACGGCGTAATCATGATCTTCTTCGTGGCGATGCCCTTCGTTATCGGTCTGATGAACCTGGTGGTTCCGCTGCAGATCGGCGCGCGCGACGTTGCTTTCCCTTTCCTGAACAACCTGAGCTTCTGGTTCACCGTTGTCGGCGTTATTCTGGTTAACCTCTCGCTGGGCGTGGGTGAATTCGCGCAGACAGGGTGGCTGGCTTATCCGCCGCTATCGGGAATAGAGTACAGTCCCAGCGTCGGGGTCGATTACTGGATATGGGCGTTGCAACTCTCGGGTATTGGTACGACGTTAACCGGTATCAACTTCTTCGTGACGATCCTGAAGATGCGTGCGCCGGGTATGACAATGTTCAAGATGCCGGTCTTTACCTGGGCCTCTTTGTGCGCCAACGTACTGATCATCGCCTCTTTCCCGATTCTGACGGTTACCGTCGCGTTGCTGACCCTGGATCGCTATCTGGGCACCCATTTCTTTACCAACGATATGGGCGGCAACATGATGATGTACATCAACCTGATTTGGGCCTGGGGCCATCCGGAAGTGTACATTCTGATTCTGCCGGTCTTCGGGGTATTCTCCGAAATCGCAGCGACCTTCTCGCGTAAACGTCTGTTCGGCTATACCTCGCTGGTTTGGGCGACCGTCTGTATTACCGTACTGTCGTTTATCGTTTGGCTGCACCACTTCTTCACGATGGGCGCGGGCGCGAACGTTAACGCCTTCTTCGGTATCACCACCATGATTATCGCCATCCCGACCGGGGTGAAGATCTTCAACTGGTTGTTCACCATGTATCAGGGCCGTATCGTCTTCCATTCCGCAATGATGTGGACCATCGGCTTTATCGTGACCTTCTCGGTCGGCGGTATGACCGGCGTGCTGCTGGCGGTACCGGGCGCGGACTTCGTCCTGCACAACAGCCTGTTCCTGATTGCGCACTTCCATAACGTGATCATCGGCGGCGTGGTGTTTGGCTGCTTCGCAGGTATGACTTACTGGTGGCCGAAGGCGTTTGGCTTCAAGCTGAACGAAACCTGGGGTAAACGCGCCTTCTGGTTCTGGATTATCGGTTTCTTTGTAGCCTTTATGCCGCTGTACGTACTGGGCTTCATGGGCATGACCCGTCGCCTCAGCCAGCAAATTGATCCGCAGTTCCATACGATGCTGATGGTTGCCGCCGCCGGCGCCGCGCTGATTGCGCTGGGTATCCTGTGCCAACTGATTCAGATCTTCGTTTCTATTCGCGACCGCGATCAGAACCGCGATCTGACCGGCGACCCATGGGGTGGCCGTACGCTGGAGTGGTCAACCTCGTCTCCGCCGCCGTTCTATAACTTTGCCGTTGTGCCGCACGTTCACGAACGTGACGCCTTCTGGGAAATGAAAGAAAAAGGCGAAGCGTACCAACAGCCTGGACAGTATGAAGAGATTCATATGCCGAAAAATAGCGGTGCCGGTATTGTTATCGCCGCCTTCGCGACGGTATTTGGCTTCGCCATGATCTGGCATATCTGGTGGCTGGCGATAGTGGGTTTCGCAGGCATGATCATCAGCTGGATTGTAAAAAGCTTTGATGAAGATGTGGATTACTACGTGCCGGTCCCGGAAGTCGAAAAACTGGAAAACCAGCATTTCGATGAGATTACTAAGGCAGGGCTGAAAAATGGCAACTGATACTTTAACGCACGCGACTGCCCACGCGCACGAACACGGGCACCATGACGCAGGCCAGAACAAAATCTTCGGATTTTGGGTCTACCTGATGAGCGACTGCATTCTGTTCTCTATTCTGTTTGCTACCTATGCCGTTCTGGTGAACGGCACCGCTGGCGGCCCGACAGGTAAGGACATTTTCGAACTGCCGTTCGTTCTGGTTGAAACCTTCCTGCTGTTATTTAGCTCCATTACCTACGGCATGGCGGCGATCGCCATGCACAAGAACAACAAGAGCCAGGTTATCTCCTGGCTGGCGTTGACCTTCTTGTTCGGTGCCGGATTTATCGGGATGGAAATCTATGAATTCCATCACCTGATTGTTAACGGTATGGGCCCGGATCGCAGCGGCTTCCTGTCTGCGTTCTTCGCGCTGGTCGGCACGCACGGTCTGCACGTCACTTCCGGTTTGATCTGGATGGCGGTGCTGATGGTGCAAGTCGCCCGTCGCGGTCTGACCAGCACTAACCGTACCCGCATCATGTGCCTGAGCCTGTTCTGGCACTTCCTGGATGTGATTTGGATTTGCGTATTCACTGTTGTTTATCTGATGGGGGCGATGTAATGAGTCATTCTACCGAGAGCGGCGGCGCATCCCACGGCAGCGTAAAAACGTACATGACCGGCTTTATCCTGTCGGTCATCCTGACGGTTATTCCATTCTGGATGGTGATGACCGGCGCTGCCTCTCCGGCCGTTATTCTGGGATCTATCCTGGCAATGGCAGTGGTGCAGATTTTGGTGCATCTGGTGTGTTTCCTGCACATGAACACCAAATCTGATGAAGGCTGGAACATGACGGCCTTCATCTTTACCGTGCTGATCATCGCCATCCTGGTTGTGGGCTCCATCTGGATTATGTGGAACCTCAACTACAACATGATGATGCACTAAGAGCGGCGAGTATGATGTTTAAGCAATACCTGCAAGTAACGAAACCAGGCATCATCTTTGGCAACCTGATCTCGGTGATCGGGGGATTTCTGCTGGCCTCAAAGGGCAGCATTGACTATCCCCTGTTCATCTATACGCTGGTCGGGGTGTCACTGGTTGTGGCGTCGGGTTGTGTATTTAACAACTACATCGACAGGGATATCGACAGGAAGATGGAAAGGACCAAGAATCGGGTGCTGGTCAAAGGCCTGATTTCTCCTGGCGTCTCGCTGGTATACGCCACCCTGCTGGGTATTGCTGGCTTTATGCTGCTGTGGTTTGGCGCTAATCCTTTGGCCTGCTGGCTGGGGGTGATGGGCTTCGTGGTCTACGTTGGCGTGTACAGCTTGTACATGAAGCGTCACTCCGTCTACGGAACGCTGATTGGTTCGCTCTCCGGCGCAGCGCCGCCGGTGATTGGCTACTGCGCCGTAACGGGCGACTTTGACAGCGGCGCGGCGATTCTGTTGGCTATTTTCAGCCTCTGGCAGATGCCGCACTCTTACGCCATCGCCATTTTCCGCTTTAAGGACTATCAGGCGGCCAATATCCCGGTTCTGCCGGTGATAAAAGGAATCTCAGTCGCTAAAAACCACATCACGCTGTACATCATTGCGTTTGCCGTTGCAACGCTAATGCTAACGTTGGGCGGTTATGCTGGTTACAAATACCTGGTGGTCGCCGCGGCGGTCAGCGTTTGGTGGCTCGGCATGGCGCTACGCGGTTACAAAGTGGAAGATGATAAGGTCTGGGCGCGTAAGCTGTTCGGCTTCTCTATCATTGCGATTACCGCACTGAGTATCATGATGTCTGTTGATTTTATGGTGCCGAATTCGCAGAATC
The DNA here is from genome assembly GCF_039650795.1 of Salmonella sp. K21076. Taxonomy (NCBI): domain Bacteria; kingdom Pseudomonadati; phylum Pseudomonadota; class Gammaproteobacteria; order Enterobacterales; family Enterobacteriaceae; genus Salmonella; species Salmonella sp. K21076. The sequence continues at coordinate 38,805 of NZ_JBCLYA010000046.1, read as the reverse complement.
TGCTGACTTACGTCTGGTAAAGACTTTAGATGGCGTATCGCTTGATACGCCATCTTTCTTTTCGCGTTTAAATAAAAATTCCCGCCTTAAGAATGTCCATCTCTTTACCGTTAACAATCCCCGTCACAGCGGTTACGCTATAGCTATCAACATCGCAAAATTCCGGCTGATAGATAGGTTGTAATGTCGATTCACGTAGCGTATCAGACTTATACCCTTGTAAATTGCGGTTCTGCATATTTAGCCCAAAAGGCTCAAATGCGATAACCTGCTGTGACATCGCCCCGGCCTTATTTTTCAGCGCCAGTGAGACGCGTAAATTCTCTATACTGCTGACTCTATCCGTTTTGACGACAAACTCCAGCTCGCATGCATAGCCGCTGCCCTGACTCGCACCGAAAACACGATCACGATTGAAGGTTAACTTCGGCAAATTCTTTTCACGCATTGCCACAGCCTCAGCACGGGCCTGTCGGTCTTTTTCGCAGGTCACCTGAAAATGGGGATCGTCTGCAAAACTTGTTCGCCCCTGAGCAAACAACTCCGCTGCCTTCCGGCAGTCCGTGTCGACAAACTGACCGTTGGTATACATCCAGGCAAGATAGTTTAAAGCGCGAGACTTGCCCATCTTCGCCGCCCGTTCAAAGAATTCAAACGCCCGAGCGTAATCAAGCGGAACCCGCGTCCCGGAGTAATAGATCTCACCAAGATTTATGAGCGCATCGACATTACCCTGCGCAGCCGCCAACTCGTACCACTGCCCCCCCTTCTGCAGATCGCGCTTAATCCCTCGTTTTCCATTCAAGTAGAAGTAACCGAGTATATTCTGCGCATCAGCCTGGCCCAATTCAGCAGCCTTGCGGAACCATTGCAACGAACGCGCCTCTTTATCGTCGACCTCAACAAAACCAGAGTCATAGAGACTACCAACGATAAAGTTAAGTTCAGGGTCTCTCTCCTGCGCCCACAGCTCCGCAAGGTGCAGGATATCCGCCTTTGAATAACCCAGGCGCGTGATGCGCGCGGCCATCGCGCTCCCGCCGCCGGCATACTGGCGTAATGTTTCAATAAACCGGGAACGCTGAGTAATATCGCTTTCCGCGGCTTGCTTTGCCGTATCTATTTCGTCGGCTATCAGGCGCGTCACCGTCTGCGCATCAGTATCGATATCTGCTTTACTGGTTTTATCCGCAAGCTCTTTTGCCAAAACGTCATCCTGCATCACCCCCAGGCCATGCAGATAAAAATAACGAGCGTTGTAGCAGCCATAGGGTTATTCAACATGACAAGCCTGCTCATAATACTTGATAGCCTGTATCGTATCTTTCGGCACGGCAACGCCGTACTCATAAATAAACCCCAACTCCGCCAGCGCTTGAGCATTATTATCTTTGGCTAACGCTTTTAGCTCATTTAGCGCCTGAACATCTTTCTGCGCAATACGGCTATATAACGCGTCAATATCATCACCTGCCTGGCATACCGATGCGAAAGAAAACCCAAGCAGAAGCAAAAGATTCCATTTCCGCTTTATCATTTTTCATTCCCTTATTCTTTATCTAAAAAGTGCACACTGTCAGCTTTCAGCAAATCGACATTCTTACCGTTAATCGTTGCCGTAGCGGATTTCAGCGTAAAATGGATATCGCCGATCCCGTGACAAAAATCTTGCGTATACAGTGGGAGATCGTATGGGGTAATGAGAGGATCAACATCATGATTTTGCATATCTATCCCCAGAGTATTCAAACCGAATGGCGGAATCATCAACGTTTCCTCAGTTGCCATTCCATCAGCATTTTTCAGTTCAAGTGTAATATGCAAATTCGCCATGTTACGGATTTTATCTGTGCCAATCTGAAAAATTAATGCACATTCTTTCGGTTTAGCCGTTATCCCGCGAGAGAAAACACTCTCTTTTTTTAGGGTTACTTTGGGTAAAGCATCCGCGTTTTTTTTCGACTCTGAATATCCGCTGCGCACTTACTTAAAAATATTTTTTCCTCAACTTTCTTACCTACATATCGAGATGCTTTCTTGTAATACGACCAGGCTTTATCACAATCAGGTGCAGTACCTAAACCGTTATAATACATCCAACTCAACGGCATCGTTGAGCGCGAATTAGTACCATCATTTTCAACCTGCGTAAATAATGCCAGCGCTTTAGCGTAATCAGTGCGCCCTGTTGCACCAGAATAATAGATTTTACCTAACGCAATCTGTGCATCGCTGTCCCCCTGCTCAGACGCCTGCCCATACCATTTTTGCGCTTCCTGAATGTCTGGCTTAATCCCCCACTCATCGCCCTCTCCCCCCGAATAAATACCCCCCAAGAGAGATTGGGCCTCAACGACGCCTTTTTCCGCGGCGGCGCGAAACCATTTCAACGAGGCCGGCCTGGCTTTATAAGGCTCATCCACATAATGGCCAGAGAAATCATTAAGGGTGAGTAACCCCAGTTGATAATCCATTTGTGGATCGCCGTCCTGCCCCCATAGCGTAGCAAGGCGGAACGTTTTTTCCTGATTAAATCCGATACGACTAAAAAAAGCGCATCGCTCTCGGGTCTATTATTTAGAGCATGAATTAGTATACTAATAAATGCCGCCCGCTGCGATTTATCCATATCGGCCAATGCTTTCGCCACGTAAATTTCTTGCGAAAACTTGTCAATATATTCTTGCTCAATCAATAAATTATCCAGATTCATTTTTTTAGCATACTTATTGGCCTGAGCGCTATCTTTCGCCACTCCGTCGCCATGCTGATAAGCATACTTCACATTATAGCAACCGTAGTTACCGCCAAGCTCACAGGCCTGCTTATAATACTGCAACGCCTGTTCGCGATTCATCGGTACATTAAGGCCGTATTCATGGATAAACCCCAGTTCATCCAGAACCGAAGCTCTTTTTTCCACAGGCAAAGCATCAAAATCCTTCTGGGTAAGCGCAGCGTATTTTACATCATCTTTACTGTTGTTCTCTGATGCATTCACCTGGTTAGCAAATAAAACACCTGCTAAAATACATAATGATAAGAATTTAATTTTCACAACTAATTCACTCCTTGAATAATATAATAAATAAGACTGATGACTAACCTTCTGCCTGATAAACGCGCGCCATCACGCAGAAAGTTTGCTATCAGTCTCGGCGTTGTTGAATAAATCAAATTTTCAGGAGATGGACGGTTCTGATCATTGCCATCGTTTCAGAATCGGGTCCCTATGGCAAAGCAAAAGTTTAAAGTCACCCACTGGCCAGCCACACTCAGGCAGCGCGGTTCGCTGACAGTCTGACTTGACGAGCCTGCTATTGCTATATGAAGCAACAGCGTACACAGCCTGAAGGCCGTGGCTAACCGCTACACTATACTGAGATGGCTCAGATAGCCACTACAGCTCAAGGAGATCGGAATATGAATGAGCACAAGGCTATGCTGACTCTCCCGATCGCCCCTATCGTGTTAACAATTTATCTCTTTTTTAGCTCAACTGTTTCAAAAACATAATATTTGCTAATTAACCCTCTATTTACCCGGCACACTCCCCGCACTACACTACTCCCAGCTTTTATACAGAGGTGGCAATGAACGATTATAAAATGACGCCAGGGGAGCTGCGCGCCACATGGGGTTTAGGGACCGTCTTTTCGTTGCGTATGCTGGGCATGTTTATGGTTCTACCAGTACTGACCACATACGGTATGGCGCTACAGGGCGCCAGCGAAGCATTAATCGGCATTGCGATCGGTATTTACGGGCTGGCGCAGGCTATCTTTCAAATTCCCTTTGGGCTGCTGTCCGACCGCATTGGCCGTAAACCGCTGATTGTCGGCGGACTGGCGGTATTTGTCGCGGGTAGCGTCATTGCCGCGCTCTCCCACTCTATCTGGGGCATTATTCTGGGGCGAGCGCTACAGGGGTCCGGCGCTATTGCCGCCGCCGTCATGGCGCTCCTGTCTGATCTGACCCGAGAGCAAAACCGCACCAAAGCGATGGCGTTTATCGGCGTCAGCTTTGGTATCACCTTCGCGATTGCGATGGTATTAGGGCCGATTGTTACCCATAGTCTGGGATTGAACGCGTTGTTCTGGATGATCGCCGCCCTCGCCACCCTGGGCATTCTTCTGACGATCTGGGTGGTTCCCAACAGTACCAACCATGTGCTGAATCGCGAATCCGGGATGGTCAAAGGCAGCTTCAGTAAAGTGCTGGCGGAGCCGAGGCTGCTCAAGCTCAACTTCGGCATCATGTGTCTGCATATTTTATTGATGTCCACCTTTGTCGCCCTGCCCGGCCAGCTTGCCGATGCCGGTTTCCCTGCCGCCGAACACTGGAAGGTGTATCTGGCAACCATGGTGATCGCCTTTGCCGCCGTCGTGCCTTTTATCATCTATGCTGAAGTCAAACGGCGGATGAAGCAGGTATTCCTGTTCTGCGTGGGGCTCATTATCGTCGCAGAAATCGTGTTGTGGGGAGCGGGCCAGCATTTCTGGGAGCTGGTGATTGGCGTACAACTCTTTTTCCTCGCCTTTAATCTGATGGAGGCGCTGCTGCCTTCGCTTATTAGCAAAGAGTCGCCCGCGGGGTATAAAGGAACGGCGATGGGCGTCTATTCTACCAGTCAGTTTCTTGGCGTGGCGCTTGGCGGCTCGCTGGGCGGCTGGATAGACGGCACGTTTGATGGGCAAACCGTTTTCCTTGCCGGGGCCGTACTGGCGATGGTATGGCTGGCGGTGGCAAGTACCATGAAAGAGCCGCCCTATGTCAGCAGCCTGCGTGTGGAAATTCCAGCGGATATCGTTGCTGACGACAGGCTAAAACAGCGACTGTTGGCAATGAAAGGCGTAAGCGAAGCGCTGATCGTGGCGGAAGAGCATTCCGCTTACGTCAAAATCGACAGCAAAGTGACCAATCGCTTTGAAGTTGAACAGCTTATCAGCAAAGGATGAATGCAGCATTGCCGGATGGCGGCGAGGCTCTATCCGGCATAACAACTTAATCGCGGAAGTTTTTGAACTGGAACGGCTGGCCTAAATCGTCGCCGCGAACCAGCGCCATTACCGATTGCAGATCGTCACGTGATTTGCCCGTCACGCGAATCTCTTCCCCCTGAATTTGCGCCTGCACCTTCAGTTTGCTGTCTTTAATCAGCTTGACGATTTTCTTCTGCACGGCGCTTTCAATGCCCTGCTTCAGCTTCGCTTCCACATACCAGGTTTTACCGCTATGCACGAACTCGTCCGGTACATCCAGCGAAGCGCCTTCAATACCGCGTTTAAGCAGCTTGGCGCGCAGAATATCGAGCAACTGATTGACCTGGAAATCGGACTCGCTCAGCACCTTGATGGTTTTATTGGCATCGTTCAGTTCAATAGTCGCCTCTACGCCACGAAAGTCAAAACGAGACTCAACCTCGCGAACCGCGTTATCCACGCCGTTACGCGCTTCCTGCAGATCAACTTCAGAAACAATATCGAAAGATGGCATCTTTTCTTCTCCCTTCATTTTCGTTGCGTTGCATAATACCTGCAACGAGGCTTAACGAGAAGCTTAGCTGATGACGCTATAATTAGCGCCATAACACCTGGCGCTGTTGCAGGTGAGGAGGAACAATGAAAATTACTGTACTGGGATGCGGAGCCTTAGGACAACTTTGGCTTTCGGCACTGTGCAAACATGGACATGACGTACAGGGCTGGCTACGGGTGCCACAACCTTATTGCAGCGTAAATCTGATCGATACCGATGGTTCCTTTTTCAACGAATCACTGACGGCAAACGATCCGGATTTTTTGGCGAAGAGCGAACTGTTGTTAGTCACGCTGAAAGCGTGGCAGGTTTCCGACGCAGTACGAACCCTGGCGTCAACCCTACCGGTGACGTCGCCTATCCTGCTCATTCATAATGGAATGGGAACCATAGAAGAACTGCAAAGTATCCAACAGCCGATGTTGATGGGGACTATCACCCATGCTGCGCGCCGCGACGGTAATATCATTATTCATGTCGCTAACGGTACTACGCATATTGGCCCGGCGCGCGAGCAAGACGGCGATTACAGTTATCTCGCCGAGATCCTGCAAGGGGTACTGCCCGATGTCGCCTGGCATAACAATATCCGCGCAGAGATGTGGCGCAAACTGGCCGTCAACTGTGTTATCAACCCGCTCACCGCGCTTTGGAACTGCCCGAACGGCGAGCTGCGCCATCATACTGATGAAATCAACGCGATTTGCGAAGAGGTCGCCGCCGTGATTGAACGTGAGGGCTACCACACATCGGCAGACGATTTATGCTATTATGTTGAGCAAGTGATTGACAGTACGGCAGAAAATATCTCATCCATGTTGCAGGACGTGCGCGCCATGCGCCATACCGAAATTGACTACATCACCGGTTATTTACTCAAGCGCGCCCGCGTGCACGGTCTCGCCGTTCCGGAAAATAGCCGCCTGTTTGAAATGGTAAAGCGAAAGGAGAGTGAGTATGAGCGCTCAGGCACTGGTATGCCTCGCCCCTGGTAGTGAAGAGACCGAAGCGGTCACCACTATCGATCTGCTGGTTCGCGGCGGAATCCACGTCACTACCGCCAGCGTCGCCAGCGATGGCAACCTGACGATTGTCTGCTCGCGCGGCGTGAAGCTGCTGGCGGATGCGCCGCTGGTTGAAGTTGCCGACGGCGATTATGACATCATCGTGTTGCCCGGCGGAATTAAAGGCGCCGAGTGCTTTCGCGACAGCCCGCTGCTAGTCGAAACCGTAAAACAGTTTCACCGCTCCGGGCGCATTGTCGCAGCCATTTGCGCCGCAGCCGCTACAGTGCTCGTGCCGCACGATATCTTCCCTATCGGCAATATGACCGGTTTTCCGGCGCTGAAAGATAAGATCCCCGCCGAACAGTGGCAGGATAAGCGTGTGGTGTGGGATGCGCGGGTAAAATTATTAACCAGCCAGGGACCGGGTACCGCTATCGATTTTGGCTTGAAAATCATCGACCTGTTGGTTGGTCGTGAAAAAGCGCATGAAGTGGCTTCGCAACTGGTGATGGCGGCGGGGATTTATAACTACTACGAATAAGAATGATTGCCGGATGGCGGCGTAAACACCTTATCCGGCCTACAAAACGGTACAGTCTGTAGGCCGGATAAGCGGCAGCGCCATCCGGCAGTTATTTTACGGGCGTTCGCCCTGCGCCAGACGCGCATTAATATGCGCAATCACCTCAGGTAAATCCGCCAGTGAATCCACCACGTAATGCGCCCCGGCGGCGTACAGCTTGCTGGCCGCGTGCTCGCGGCGGACCGCAACGTCCTCTTTCGACATTGTCTGATAGGCGTCCCATGTTGCGCCGAATTCGTTACCCGATACCGCCAGCCCCACCGTCCACATCCCCGCGTTAAGCCCCTCGCTAATGCCCGGCGCGGCATCATCTACCTTCACGCAGTGCGCGACCGCATCAATGCCCAGCGCAATCACGTTTTGCAGCGCCATCCACGGCCCCGGGCGACCACCCGCGACCAGGTCGTCCGTTGCCACCCAATGATCCGGACGATAACCATGCTCAGCGGCGGCGGGAACCAGGCGCTCCATCACCGCTCGTGGGTAACCGGAGCAGGAGCCTATCTTGATACCCTCGGCTCGTAGCGTCGCGATCGTGTCGATAACTCCGGCAATAGGAGAAGAAAAATCGACAACTTTAGCAATCTGTAACGGCATGAAAGCGGCGTAGATGGCATCAATATCTGCTGCGCTCATGGCGCGGCCAAACTTTGCCTGCCAGCGCGCGTCAACAGTAGGTAATTTTCCCAGCGCTTCAATGTGTTGCCATTTACCCAGCCCCATTGGCACGCGTGCTTCGGCGAGGGTGATCTCCACATCAAATGCCTGACGGAACGCCTCGACGAAAATTTGCGTCGGCGCGAAGGAGCCAAAATCGACGGTGGTGCCCGCCCAGTCGAGAATAACAGCGTGAATACGGTTCATCATGGTTCCTTATTTCGTCCAGTACATGGCGGTACGAATGGCGGTCAGCAGGGCAGTGATATCGGCGGCATATACTTCGCCAATGTTGCCGATGCGGAAGCAGTCGCTTTGCGACACCTTGCCTGGATAGATAACAAAGCCCTGCTCTTTGAGGCGGCGATAAAATTCGCTAAAGCGATACTGCGGGTCTTCCGGTGAATAAAAGGCGGTGATAATGGGCGAATGAAGCTCGTCATCCAGCAGCGTGTTAAAGCCCAGCGCCCGCATTCCGGCCACCAGGCTGCGCTGATTTTGCTGATAGCGTTGATGACGTGCCGCCACGCCACCTTCTTTCGCCAGCTCTTTCAGCGCCTGTGCAAACGCCAGGACGGTATGTGTGGGCGAAGTAAAACGCCATTTGCCGTGGTTATCCTCCATGCAGCGCCACTGGGCGTAGAGATCTAACGACAGCGAGCGGGAACGCCCTTTGCACGCGGCCAGTTTTTGCTCGCGGGCAATCACAAAGGCAAAACCCGGCACGCCCTGGATGCATTTATTAGCGGAGCTGATCAGATAGTCGATGTGTAATGCTGCAATATCCATGGGGATGCCGCCGAAGCTGCTCATGGCGTCAACGATGTAGGTTTTGCCATAGCGATGCGCCAGAGCGCCAACCTCATCAATGGGGTTGAGCATCCCGGTGGTCGTTTCGCTATGCACCATGGCGATATGGCTGATCGTCGGGTCGGCGTTGAGGATCGCGTCGATCGCCTGCACGTTCGGGCGCGCAACTTCGCCGCAGTCGTAAGCGTGATGGGCGATACCCATAAGGCCGGCCATCTCGACCATTCGTGCGCCGTATGCACCGTTGCTGACGATCAGCACCTTATCCTGCGGCCCCAATGCGCTTCCCAGTACGGCTTCCACAGCATAGCTGCCGCTGCCTTGCAGCAGTACGGAGGTGTAGCCTTCGGAGGCCGTTGCCAGTGCGGTCAACTGCTGGCGGATCTGTTCTACCACGCCGATATTGTAATCATCATCCCAGGTACAGCTATCGAACAACATCGCTTCTTTCACGGTGCGAGAGGTGGTGAGTGGGCCAGGGGTCAGCAACAGATAGTTACGCGAAGTCATATCATTTACCTTTGGTCTATACCAGATTGCATTTATCATGACGATCTTTGCCGCGATGGGTCAAAGAGAAAATCGCGCTGCAACAAAAAATTCATCTCTGCTTGTATAATGGCGGCAGGTAAAACGGAAGCGAGTAAGCATGAAATCTATCCCGGGCGATATCCCGCAGTACCTGTTGATCAAGGCGCAGCTTCAGGCGCGTATTCAGAGCGGTGCGTTGAAAAGCGGTGATAAACTGCCGTCTGAACGCGAACTGTGCGCGATCTTCAACACCACGCGCATTACTATTCGCGAAAGCCTGGCGCAGCTGGAGTCCAGTGGGCTTATCTGGCGCGCCGATCGTCGCGGTTGGTTCGTTACGCCGGAACGCCTGTGGCTGGATCCGACCCAGAACACCAACTTCCATAAGCTTTGCCGCGAGCAGGGGCGGGAGCCAAAAACCGCGCTACTGAGCGGCGTGTTAACCACCGTGCCTGTCGAGGTCATGGAGCCCCTCCAGCTCCAGCCGTTTGATCAAATCTATCTGCTGACCCGTCTGCGTTACGCCGATGGCCGCGCCGTGTGCTACTGCGAAAACCATTGTTTGCCCGCCCGCGTGCCTGAGCTGCTGCAGTACGATCTCAACGGCAGCCTGACCGAGGTATACGAGTCGCACTACAACCTCGTCTATACCAGCATGCATCTGTCGTTCTACCCCACCGCCATGCCTGCGCAGGCCGCACAGGCGCTGGGAGTTATGGAAGGACGCCCGGCGCTGTTGCTGCGCCGTCTGAACTACGATCAACACGGGCGAGTGCTGGATCTGGATATCGAATACTGGCGTCACGACAGCCTGCGCATTGAGGTAGATACCCACTAGCGGGTGCGCCGGATGTTGGCTGCGGGCCTTATCCGGCCTGTCAATCGTATCGTCTCACGGCTATCCCGATAAGCGCAGCATCATCCGGCGTGGACTGATTTATTTCTCTTTCATCGTTTTGTCATATAAGCCGTTTAGCGTAAAAAGCAAACCTGGTATAGGCCAGAAAATGCAACGTACGCTATGAGGCTATTACGATGAAACTTTCCCGACTTGCTCTGCTGTCTGTCTTCGCTCTCGCCAGCGCCCCGTCATGGGCGGAATCAGTGGTCACGGTGTACTCCATCGACGGGCTGCACGATGGCGATAACAGCTGGTACCAGGTGCAGTTTGACGCGTTCACCAAAGCGACCGGCATTACCATACGCTATGTTGAAGGCGGTGGTGGCGTGGTAGTGGAACGTCTGGCAAAAGAGCGTACGAATCCACAGGCCGACGTGCTGGTAACCGCGCCGCCATTCATTCAGCGCGCCGCCGCCGAAAAGCTGCTGGCGAACTTTAACACCGACGCCGCCTCGGCTATCCCCGATGCCAACAACCTTTATTCGCCGCTGGTAAAGAATTATCTGAGCTTTATCTACAACAGCAAGCTGCTGAAAACTGCCCCGGCGAGCTGGCAGGATCTGCTTGACGGTAAATTCAAAAATAAACTCCAGTATTCCACGCCAGGTCAGGCCGCTGACGGCACGGCGGTAATGCTGCAGGCTTTCCACAGCTTCGGCAGTAAAGATGCCAGTTTTGCGTATCTCGGCAAGCTGCAGGCCAATAACGTCGGGCCATCTGCCTCTACCGGCAAGCTAACCGCGCTGGTTAATAAAGGTGAAATCTACGTCGCTAACGGCGACCTGCAAATGAACCTCGCGCAGATGGAACGTAACCCGAACGTGAAAATCTTCTGGCCGGCCAACGACAAAGGCGAGCGCAGCGCGCTGGCCATCCCTTATGTCATTGGCCTGGTCCAGGGGGCGCCGCAGAGTGAAAATGGTAAAAAGCTGATTAACTTCCTGCTGAGTAAAGAAGCGCAGACTCGCGTCAGCGAACTCTCCTGGGGAATGCCGGTACGCAGCGACGTGACGCCGAGCGACGAACATTACAAGGCCGCCACTGCCGCGTTAGAAGGCGTGCAGAGCTGGCAGCCAAATTGGGATGACGTAGCCGTTTCGCTGTCGGCAGATATTAGCCGTTGGCACAAAGTGACCGAAAGCGAGTAAGCCTGATGCTGATGAAAACGACTGCCGTTCACGCCCCTGCATCGCAGGGGACATCGGGGATAGTCCTCGACTCGCTGCGTGTTGCGTATCACGGCAACGTGGTGCTTAAACCGCTCTCTTTGACGATTGAACCTGGCGAAGTGCTGGCGCTGATTGGCCCATCAGGATCTGGAAAAACGACGGTGCTGCGTGCGGTGGCGGGCTTTGTGCAGCCTGCAGGCGGTCGTATCCTGATTGGCGATACGGACGTCACCCATCTGCCACCCTATAAACGCGGGTTGGCGATGGTGGTGCAGAACTACGCCTTGTTCCCGCATCTGAAAGTGGAAGACAACGTCGCTTTTGGTCTGCGTGCGCAGAAGCAGCCAAAGGCGCTAATTAATGAGCGTGTCACGCAGGCGCTGAAGACAGTTGGCATGAGTGATTACGCCACCCGTTATCCGCATCAACTTTCTGGCGGCCAGCAGCAACGCGTGGCCATCGCCCGCGCGATTGCCGTGCGCCCGCGCGTGCTGTTGCTGGATGAACCACTGTCAGCGCTGGACGCACAGATTCGTCATAATATGGTGGAAGAAATCGCCCGTCTTCACCGTGAGCTGCCGGAACTCACTATTCTCTACGTCACCCACGATCAAACGGAAGCGCTCACCCTGGCCGATAAAATCGGCATTATGAAGGATGGCTCGCTGATTGCTCACGGCGAAACCCGCGCGTTATATCACCATCCGCCCAATCGTTTTGCCGCCGAATTCTTAGGTCGCGCCAATATTCTCTCCGCCATCGCGCTGGGGATAACGGAGGTTCCGGGGCTGGTGGACGTCAGCTGCGGCGGTGCGGTGATTCGCGCGTTCAGCCAGGGCAGCCACCACGGTTACAACAAACTGCTGTGCATTCGTCCTCAGCACCTCAGCCTAACGCCGCGTTCGGCCTACAGCAACCGCTTCAACGCCACACTGCAATCGGTGCACTGGCAAGGCGATTTAACCCATCTGTTGTGTGACGTTGCTGGCGAAACGGTGCGGATGGTGTTGACGCATGTCAATCCGCTGCCGCGCGTGGGCGACAAGCTGGCGCTGTGGTTCGAACCGGATGATGCGGTCCTGATTGAGGTATAACCATGTCACTCATTTTACCTCTGGAAAAACCGGCGCTTAACCTACGCCCGCTGCTGTGGCTGTTGCTCCCGTTGCTGGCGCTGGCGACGCTGTTTTTCTGGCCTCTGTCGCTCATCGTTGAACAGGCGCTACGCGGTGCCAATGGCGAGATCGGGCTCGAGACCTTCCGCCAGGTGGTCGACTCGAAACGCTTTGTCGGCGCGTTGCTGAACACGTTGCAAATCGCCTTTTTCGCCACCGCCGGTTGCCTGCTGCTGGGCAGCGTGATGTCGCTGATTCTGGTGTTTATTCCTTTCCCCGGCAGCGAGTTGATTGGTCGGGTCGTCGATACTTTTATTGCGCTGCCGACCTTCCTGATTACGCTGGCGTTCACCTTTATTTATGGGTCAGCGGGTCTGCTCAACGGTGCGCTGATGAGCCTGTTTGCCTTTGAGCTACCGCCGGTGGATTTTCTCTACTCGATGCAGGGTGTCATTCTGGCGGAGATCACGGTGTTCACTCCGCTGGTGATGCGGCCACTGATGGCCGCGCTGCGGCAAATTGATAAAAGCCAGCTAGAGGCAGCCAGCATTCTGGGGGCACACCCGTTACGGGTGATTGGGCAGGTGATTTTCCCGGCGGCGCTACCGGCGCTGATGGCTAGTGGCAGCCTGTGCCTGCTGTTGACCACTAACGAGTTCGGCATCGTACTGTTTATTGGCGCGAAAGGGGTTAACACCCTGCCGATGATGGTTTACAGCAAAGCGATTCTGGAGTCCGACTATACGGTCGCCTGCATGATTGCGTTGATTAACATTGTCTTGTCGCTGGGGCTGTTCTCCCTCTATCGCCTGGCGGCATCGCGTACCGGCGTAAGGAGCCAGCCATGCTAATTTGGTCACCTAAAGGACGCGCAGCGGCGGGCGTTGTGGCTAGCGTACTGTTTATCGTGTTCTTTTTCCTGCCGCTGGCGGTGATTCTGATGTCCAGCCTTAGCCAGCGGTGGAACGGTATTCTGCCGAGTGGCTTCACGCTGAACCACTTTGTTAACGCTCTGCACGGTGCGGCATGGGATGCCCTACTTGCCAGCCTCACGATTGGCTTTTGCGCCAGCCTGTTTGCGCTGCTTTGCGGCGTTTGGGCGGCGCTGGCGTTGCGTCAATATGGGGTGAAAACGCAGAAATGGTTAAGTATGGTGTTCTATCTGCCGAGTGCGATTCCGTCAGTGTCCGTGGGCCTGGGCATTCTGGTTGCTTTCAGCCAGGGGCCATTGCAAATGAACGGCACCCTATGGATTGTGCTGACAGCGCACTTTGTGCTGATTTCCGCCTTTACCTTCAGTAACGTGTCGACCGGACTGGCGCGCATTTCCGCCGATATTGAAAACGTCGCGTCGAGTCTGGGGGCATCGCCCTGGTATCGTCTGCGTCACGTGACGTTGCCGTTATTGATGCCGTGGATGGTGTCAGAGCTGGCGCTGAGTTTATCGCTCTCCATGGGGGAGTTGGGCGCGACGGTGATGATTTATCCACCGGGCTGGACGACGCTGCCGGTAGCTATCTTTAGCCTGACCGACCGTGGAAATATCGCCGACGGCGCGGCGCTGACCATTGTGCTGGTGGCCATTACGCTGCTGCTGATGATGAAGCTGGAGCGCATTGCAAAACGGTTGGGGTAGAAATAAAACGGTAGGCCGGGTAGGACATAGCCGCCACCCGGCAAAGGAATTACGGGCGATACACCTTCACATTGGCAAACCCCTGCTCGCGCAGATAGAGCGCCTGCAGGCGACTCATTACGCCGCGTTCGCACCATAGCAGCCAGGTTTTGCTCTGATCGAGGTCGCCAAATTTAGTGCTCAGCTTGTAGAAAGGCAGCGAAACGACGTCGACGCCTTCCACTTTCAGCGGCTTGTCATCCTGCTCATCGACAGAACGGATATCCAGAATCACATCGTTGGCGCCAAAACCGCTCACGGTTTCAACTTCCACCACCTCCTGCTGGGTCTGCTGGGCGATTTCACGAATATCGACGTTGTTCGCTTCTTCTACCACCTTATCGAGAATACTGAAGTCGAAATTTTCTTCTTCGGCTTCAATTTTCGCTTTAATGGCTTTCACCGTCGGACTTTTTGAAATCACGCCACAGTATTCCGGCATCGTACGGGCAAAATCTTCCGTACCAATCTGGCGCGCCAGGTTGATAATGTGCTCTTTATCGTAAGAGATCAGCGGGCGCAGGATCAGCGTGTCAGACACGTTATCGATCAAGCGCAAGTTGGTTAGCGTCTGGCTGGACACCTGGCCCAGCGCTTCGCCGGTCACCAGCGCCTGTACGCCGTAACGTTCCGCCACTTTCGACGCCGCGCGTACCATCATACGTTTGAGCACCACGCCCATCTGGCCGTCGTCGACTTTCTCCAGAATCTCGCCGACCACTGGTTCAAAGTTAATCGCCACAAAACGCACGCGATGGGAGCTGCCAAAGCGGTTCCACAGGTAATGCGCCACCTGGCGAACGCCGATTTCATGCGCCGCGCCGCCGAGGTTAAAGAAGCAGTAGTGTACGCGACAGCCGCGACGCATCAGCATATAGCTGGAGACGCTGGAGTCAAAACCGCCGGAGATCAGCGACAGCACGTCTTCCTGGGTGCCAATCGGGAAACCGCCAATACCTTCATAACGCCCTTTGATCAGCAGCAGGCGATCATCTTCCACTTCCAGATGCACCGTCACATCCGGGTTAGTGAGCTTCACGCGCGCTGATTCAATATGCTGATTTAATCCGCCGCCAACATAGCGCTCCACTTCAATGGAGCTAAACTCATGCTTACCGCGACGTTTTACCCGCACGCAGAAGGTTTTGCCTTCAAGCTGTTCGCGATACTGCGCCAACGCTTTCTCGAAAATGTCGTGCATATCGGTGAACGGCACATCTTCGACTTCAAGAATATGGTGAATCCCCGGGATGCGGGTCAGCGCGTCGCGAATCGCCAGACGCTGGTTTTCATCTTTGGCGCGAACTTCAATGTTATCCCAGTGACGGACAACCGCGAGGGTCTCATCGTAGTGCTTTAAAACGTTACGGATGTTCCCGGTTAAAATTTTTATAAAGCGCAAACGCACAGATTGGCTTTTGATAGTGATTTCCGGGAACAATTTAATGATAAACTTCATGGCGGTAATGGTTCTTTAGCAAGCTATCTAAGGCTTGTCGTGGAGAAATAGTACAGCAGCCCATACCTACGGCTGCATCCAGGCGCGGAAGTATATCACCATCACGGACATCTTGCGCATTTCCCCTTACCATTGCGCGTTATTTGCTTATCAGTGCGAGTCCGTTACCATAGACTTGTGCTGCCATTACAGAGAGTCAAACAGTCATCATGCCGAAGAAAAATGAGGCGCCCGCCAGCTTTGAAACTGCGCTGAGCGAGCTGGAACATATTGTTACCCGCCTGGAAAGCGGCGATTTGCCGCTGGAAGACGCGCTGAATGAATTCGAGCGCGGCGTACAACTGGCGCGTCAGGGGCAGGCAAAACTGCAGCAGGCGGAACAGCGCGTGCAAATTTTGCTGTCTGATAATGAAGAGGCTTCACCTGAGCCTTTTATCGCGGATAATGAGTAAATGGACTTTACGCAGCAGCTACAGGCTTGCGTAACGCAAGCGAATCAGGCGCTGAGCCGTTTTATCGCGCCACTGCCCTTTCAGAACACTCCCGTGGTCGAAGCCATGCAGTATGGCGCATTATTAGGCGGTAAACGCCTGCGGCCATTTCTGGTTTACGCCACCGGTCAAATGTTTGGCGTCAGTACGGCAACGCTGGATGCGCCAGCTGCGGCGGTCGAATGCATTCATGCCTATTCGCTGATCCATGACGACCTGCCAGCAATGGACGATGACGATTTGCGTCGCGGCCTGCCGACTTGCCATATTAAATTTGGCGAAGCCAACGCAATCCTGGCGGGAGACGCGTTGCAAACGCTGGCGTTTACCATTATCAGCGACGCGCCGATGCCGGAAGTCGCCGATCGCGATCGTATCGCGATGATCGCCGAACTGGCAAACGCCAGCGGTATCGCCGGTATGTGCGGCGGTCAGGCATTGGATCTGGCGGCAGAAGGCCAGCGGATCACTCTGGACGCGCTGGAACGCATTCATCGCCATAAGACCGGCGCGCTCATTCGCGCCGCCGTTAGACTTGGCGCGTTGAGCGCGGGCGATAAAGGACGGAATACTCTGCCGATACTTGACCGCTATGCAGAGAGTATCGGCCTTGCCTTCCAGGTTCAGGATGACATTCTGGATGTGGTGGGCGATACTGCAACGTTAGGTAAACGTCAGGGCGCAGACCAGCAGCTTGGCAAAAGTACCTACCCTGCACTTCTGGGTCTTGAGCAAGCCCGGAATAAAGCCCGGGACCTGATAGAGGACGCCCGTCAGTCGTTACATCAGCTGGCCGCGCAATCACTGGACACCTCGGCACTGGAAGCGCTAGCGAACTACATAATCCAGCGTGATAAATAAACCCCATATCCAATGAGCTTGCGATGAGTTTTGATATAGCCAAATACCCTACCCTGGCATTGGTCGACTCCACCCAGGAGTTACGACTGTTACCGAAAGAGAGTCTGCCGAAACTCTGCGACGAGCTACGCCGCTACTTACTCGACAGCGTAAGCCGTTCCAGCGGGCATTTCGCTTCCGGGCTGGGCACGGTAGAACTTACCGTGGCGCTGCATTATGTCTACAACACCCCGTTTGACCAGCTAATCTGGGATGTTGGACACCAGGCTTATCCACATAAAATCCTTACCGGTCGTCGCGACAAAATCGGCACCATTCGCCAGAAAGGCGGTCTGCACCCGTTCCCGTGGCGCGGAGAAAGCGAATACGATGTGCTGAGCGTTGGGCATTCCTCCACCTCCATCAGCGCCGGTATCGGTATTGCCGTGGCGGCGGAGAAAGAAGGCAAAGATCGCCGCACCGTCTGTGTGATTGGCGACGGCGCCATCACCGCCGGTATGGCGTTTGAAGCAATGAATCACGCAGGCGATATCCGACCCGACATGCTGGTCATTCTGAACGACAATGAAATGTCGATTTCGGAAAACGTCGGCGCGCTCAACAACCATCTGGCGCGGCTACTTTCCGGTAAGCTTTACTCTTCTCTGCGCGAAGGCGGAAAAAAAGTCTTCTCCGGCGTACCGCCAATTAAAGAACTGCTCAAGCGTACCGAAGAACATATTAAAGGCATGGTTGTGCCGGGAACACTGTTCGAAGAGCTGGGCTTTAACTACATCGGGCCGGTCGATGGTCACGATGTCATGGGGCTTATCAGCACATTGAAGAACATGCGTGACCTGAAAGGGCCGCAGTTCCTGCATATCATGACCAAAAAAGGCCGCGGCTATGAGCCCGCGGAAAAAGATCCGATCACTTTCCATGCGGTGCCTAAATTTGATCCCTCCAGCGGATGTTTGCCGAAAAGCAGCGGCGGTCTGCCAGGTTATTCAAAAATCTTCGGTGACTGGCTGTGTGAAACCGCCGCCAAAGACAGCAAGCTGATGGCGATCACCCCGGCAATGCGCGAAGGTTCCGGCATGGTGGAATTTTCACGTAAATTCCCGGATCGCTATTTTGACGTCGCTATCGCCGAGCAGCATGCCGTCACCTTCGCCGCAGGTCTGGCGATTGGCGGCTATAAGCCCGTCGTGGCGATCTACTCTACTTTCCTGCAACGCGCCTACGATCAGGTCATCCATGACGTCGCTATCCAGAAACTGCCGGTCATGTTCGCCATCGATCGCGCCGGTATCGTTGGCGCGGATGGGCAAACACACCAAGGCGCGTTCGATCTCTCCTATCTGCGCTGCATCCCGGATATGGTGATCATGACGCCAAGCGACGAGAACGAATGTCGCCAGATGTTATTTACCGGGTATCACTATAACGACGGCCCGACGGCAGTACGTTATCCACGCGGTAATGCGCAGGGCGTGGCGCTAACCCCGCTGGAAAAACTGCCTATTGGTAAAGGTCTTGTGAAGCGTCATGGCGAAAAACTGGCGATTCTGAACTTTGGCACCTTAATGCCTGAGGCGGCGAAAGTCGCCGAAGCGCTGAATGCCACGCTGGTCGACATGCGCTTTGTTAAACCGCTGGACGACACGTTAATTCTGGAGATGGCCGCGCAGCATGACGCGCTGGTGACGCTGGAAGAAAACGCCATTATGGGCGGCGCTGGCAGCGGCGTAAACGAAGTGCTAATGGCCCATCGTAAACCTGTACCTGTGCTGAATATCGGTCTTCCGGATTTCTTTATCCCGCAAGGAACGCAGGAAGAAGCCCGCGCGGAACTGGGGCTTGACGCCGCAGGCATTGAAGCCAAAATCAAGGCCTGGCTGGCATAATCTCCTCTTTGCTCCTGCTATGCTTGAAGAGTGACGGGTATAACAGGAGCGGAGTCATGCAATACAACACGTTAGGAAATACCGATCTTCGGGTGTCCCGCCTTTGTCTGGGCTGTATGACATTCGGCGAGCCGAGTCGCGGCAATCACGCCTGGACGCTTCCCGAAGAGAGCAGCCGTCCCATCATCAAGCGCGCCCTTGAGGGCGGCATTAACTTTTTTGATACCGCCAACAGCTACTCCGACGGCAGCAGCGAAGAGATTGTCGGTCGCGCGCTGCGTGATTTTGCCCGGCGCGACGAGGTGGTGGTAGCGACGAAAGTCTTCCATCGCGTCGGCGATCTGCCGGAAGGATTGTCCCGCGCGCAAATCCTGCGCTCTATTGACGATAGCCTCACCCGTCTGGGAATGGAGTATGTCGATATCCTGCAAATCCACCGCTGGGATTACACCACGCCGATAGAAGAAACTCTGGAAGCGCTAAACGACGTGGTAAAGGCGGGTAAAGCCCGCTATATCGGCGCTTCCTCAATGCACGCCTCACAATTTGCCCAGGCGCTGGCGCTACAAAAACAACACGGCTGGGCGCCGTTTGTCACTATGCAGGATCACTATAACCTGATCTACCGCGAGGAAGAGCGTGAGATGCTACCGCTGTGCTGGCAGGAAGGGGTCGCCGTGATTCCGTGGAGTCCGCTGGCGCGCGGGCGCTTAACTCGCCCCTGGGGAGAAACCACGGCCCGGCTGGCCTCGGATGACGTGGGCAAAAATTTATACGATGAAAGCGATAAAAATGATGCGCAAATAGCGGAACGGCTGGCTGGCGTCAGCGAGGCGCTTGGCGCAACGCGAGCGCAGGTTGCGCTGGCCTGGCTGCTCAGCAAACGAGGCGTCGCCGCGCCGATTATCGGCGCTTCGCGTGAAGAGCAGTTAGATGAGTTGCTGAATGCCGTTGATTTAACGCTCAAACCGGAGCAGATTGCCGAACTCGAAACACCGTACAAGCAGCATCCGGTGGTGGGATTTAAATAATCTGCCATTGCCCGATGGCGCGGCGCTTATCGGGCCTGCGAAATCGACATATTGTTCGGAGGCAGGCCGGATAAGGCGTTTATGCCGCCATCCGGCAAACCCTTTAAATAATACCGAGCGGCCAGTGATGACCGATAAAATACAGTATGCCAGCGGATATCACCCCGGCGACGATATCATCGATCATTATCCCCATGCCGCCGTGCACGTTGCGATCAAACCAACGGATCGGCCAGGGTTTCCACATATCTAGAATGCGGAAAATAACGAACCCGGCAGCCACCCATTGCCAGTCCGTCGTCGGCAACGCCATTAGCGTTATCCACATACCGATAAATTCATCCCAGACAATACTGCCGTGGTCGTGTACGCCCATATCTTTCGCCGTCTGATGGCAAAGATAAACGCCAATGCAGATTCCAAACATCACGACCAGCGAATAAAGCTGCCACGGCAGAAACGTCATCAGATACCAGAAGGGGATCGCCGCCAGAGAGCCCATCGTACCCGGCACCACGGGGCTCAGCCCGCTGCCAAAGCCGGTAGCGAGCAGATGCCACGGATTGCGCAAATTCAGGCGACTTTTCGCAACATCTTTATGGCGTGGCAAAATGGTCATATCCTTTCCAGTCGAAGGTGACAGGCATTCCGTCACGTACAAAATTCAGCCCTTCAATATCTGCGCTCATTTGGCCTATGCAGGTAAAGGGAACACCCAGTTGACCAATGGCGACATCCAGCGCGCCACGGTTCAGTTCCGGCACCGTAAAGCACAACTCATAGTCTTCGCCGCCGGAAAGCGCCCAACGCAGCTCCTGCCCGTCATCAACATGGCGCATCATCGCATCGGATTTTGGCAACGCATCAACATCCACTCTTGCCCCACAGCCGCTGGCCTTGACGATATGCCCCAGATCGGAAATCAGACCATCGGAAAGATCGATAGCCGCGCTGGCGATGTCACGCAGCGCCTGGCCGTGTAAAATACGCGGCGTCGGGCGTAAATGCCGTTGAATTAAATAGTGAGCATCGGTCTCCTCCGACACCTGTAGCCGGTTTTGCAAAACCGCCAGCCCGGCAGCGCTGTCGCCCGGCGTACCGGTGACATAAATCCAGTCGCCCGGCTTCGCGCCAGATCGCTTGAGCGCGCGCCCTGCCGGGATATAACCGTGGATACCCAGCGTCATCGACAGCGGTCCACGCGTGGTGTCGCCGCCAATGAGCTGCATATCGTAGTAATTCAATAGCGCAAACAGGCTGTCGCTAAAAGCCTCCAGCCACGGCTCATCCACTTCCGGTAGCGTTAACGCCAGCGTTAACCAGGCCGGGTCGGCCCCCATCGCGGCCAGATCGCTTAAATTCACCGCCAACGCTTTATAAGCCAGATCGGCAGGATCGATATCAGGGAGGAAGTGGTTGCCCGCCACCAGCGTATCGGTACTGATCGCCAGGGTCTGCTTTTCAGGAATATTCAGGAGCGCGCAATCGTCGCCAATACCGGTTTCAACATCAAGACGAGAGCTTCTTACACGGTCAAAATAACGGGCAATCAGGGAAAACTCGCCACATGCCATACGTTATGCCTCAGCAGAAAAAAAGAAAAGGCCGGAGACGGCGGGTATCGATCGCCCGCTATCTTTCCGGCCTGTGAATCACTTTTTGTTGGGACGAATCACCGGAGCTGCTTTATCCAGTACGCCGTTGACGAATTTGTGGCTGTCTTCAGCGCCAAAGGTTTTCGCCAGTTCAATCGCTTCGTTGATGGCCACTTTATAAGGCACATCGCTGCGTTTTGACAGCTCAAACAACGCAATACGCAGCACGGCTTTTTCAACCTGTCCCAGCTCTTCAAGCAGGCGGGACAGATACGGTTTCATTAAACCATCCAGGTACGCGCTGTTAGTCGCCACCCCGGATAGCAGTTCACGGAAATAGAGAACGTCGACGTCTTTTACGTCCTGTTCCGCCAGGAACTGGTATTCAACATCAGCGATGTCGTTCTGGGACAACTGCCAGGAGTAAAGCGCCTGGACGGCACACTCACGGGCGCGGTGACGAGCAGCAGGTTTCACGGAATTCCCCTTACAAAAAATCAGGCCTTAATGGCTTTCAATACATTAATCATTTCAAGCGCGGTCAGCGCAGCTTCTGCGCCTTTATTACCGGCTTTTGTACCAGCACGTTCGATGGCTTGTTCAATACTCTCGGTGGTCAGAACACCAAAGGCTACCGGCACGCCGCTGTCCTGGGCAACGCTTGCCAGGCCATTGCTGGCGCCGCCTGCCACATATTCAAAGTGCGCAGTCCCCCCGCGAATCACGGTTCCCAGCGCAACCACGGCGTCGTATTTACCGCTTTTCGCCAGCGCTTCGGTCGCCAGCGGCAGTTCATAAGCGCCAGGCACCCACACTACGGTAATATTATCATCTTTTACCTGACCAATACGCGTCAGGGCATCAACCGCGCCATCCAGCAGGCTGTCGTTGATAAACTGATTGAAACGCGCAATAGTGATGGCGACACGAGCGTCAGGGGCTGCAACGTTAGCTTTAATAATGTTCATATTCTCTCTTCCAGGGTTCATTTGGCCCCGCAGGGGGGCGGATTTTATCATAATAATTTGAGCGCTGCTCCCCTTTCGACGGGAGAACTCATGCGCTCACCATATGCAGGCAAACATCCGGGCCGACATGACGTATTTCGCTGAAGGTAAATTGCGGCGCGTCGGCGAGCTTCTCAAGCCCCGGCAATTCGCATAATCCCCGCGCCTGGGTTCCCAACAATTTAGGCGCGACATAGACAATCAGTTCATCCACCAGCCCGGCTTGCAGCAACGCGCCCGCCAGTCCCGGTCCGGCCTCAACCCATATGCTATTAATCTGCTGCCTGCCTAACTGCATCATCAGCACAACCAGATCCAAATGTCCGTTGTGCGCCGGCACGCTGATAGTACGAACCGAATCGGGCCACGCGTGGCTATCTTCCTGGGTACGCGCAATCCACGTTTCGCCAGGCTGCTGCACAATACGATGCGCAGGCGTTACCCGGTTTTGGCTGTCGATAACAATTCGCACCGGCTGGCGCAGATTTTCCTGCGGGTAAGACGCCTGTGTAGAGGCGTCTAACTCCGCCCAACGCACCGTCAAGGCCGGATCGTCAGCCAATACCGTCGCGCTACTGGTTAAAATAGCGTGGCTTTGCGCACGCAAGCGCTGAACGTCGCGCCGGGCCTGCGGCGAGGTGATCCACTGGCTTTCGCCGCTGGCCATCGCCGTCCGTCCATCCACGGAGGCACCCAGTTTAAGCTGAAGATAAGGGAATCCGGTACGCATCCGTTTGAGGAAGCCTTTATTGAGCGCCTCCGCTTCACTCATCATTAACCCGTGGCTGACCGCAATACCCGCCTGTTGCAGGCGATACAGCCCGCGCCCGGCGACCTGTGGGTTCGGGTCCTGCATCGCGGCGACCACGCGCGCGACGCCAGCCGCAATCAGCGCATCGCAACATGGCGGCGTTCGCCCATGATGGCTACAGGGTTCAAGCGTGACATAGGCGGTTGCGCCTTTGGCTTTTGCGCCCGCCATCCGCAGCGCATGGACCTCGGCGTGCGGCTCTCCGGCGCGATGGTGATAACCTTCGCCGACGATGTCGCCATTGTTAACAATGACACAGCCGACATTAGGGTTCGGGTGAGTGGTGAAACGTCCACGCTGCGCCAGTTTGAGCGCTCGCGCCATGTAAAACTCATCCTGCATGGCTTAGTCCTGTAGGCGAGCGATTTCTTCGCCAAAGTCTTTGATATCTTCGAAACTGCGATAGACGGAGGCAAAGCGAATATACGCGACTTTATCGAGTTTTTTCAGCTGCTCCATGACCAGGTTGCCAATCATCTTGCTGGGAACTTCACGCTCCCCAGTGGCACGTAATTGTGACTTAATATGGTTCAATGCCATTTCAACATCATCTGCGCTGACGGGTCTTTTTTCCAGCGCTCTCAACATGCCGCTACGCAGCTTATCCTCATTAAAGGGTTCGCGCACATCGTTGCTTTTTATCACGCGCGGCATGACCAGTTCAGCCACTTCAAAGGTCGTAAAGCGTTCATTACACACCAGACACTGCCGACGGCGGCGCACGGACGAGCCCTCGCCTACAAGACGAGAGTCAATGACTTTGGTATCTACGGCGAAACAAAATGGGCAATGCATACGGCGTCCTGACCAGATGATTTAGGAAATGCTATTTTACCCTGAACTGGCGCGACAACAAAGGCGGAGCGCTTTTGAGATAAAGGATCGGTGCCTTTGTGCGTATAGCGCACTACCATTACGCTATCGGACCACGAAGGAAATGATCGACATGACAAGATGTTACCTAAGAATTCTCCTGGTGGGAAGTCTCTTGAGCCTGACCGCCTGCGCGCCGCAGAGCGAAGTTCGCCAGATGCATCAAAGCATTAGCACCCTGAATAAAGAGATGACCCAACTGAATCAGGAAACGGTAAAAATTACCCAACAAAATAAGCTGAATGCGGATTCAACCCGCGGCGTCTATTTGTTGCCTGGCGCCAATACGCCTGCCCGGCTGGAGAGTCAGATCGGTACGCTACGTATGACATTGCTGGAAATTACGCCTGTCGCTGACGGCGCTCACGCAACGTTACGCATTCAGGGCAAGTCCCGCGATCCGCTACCGGCATTCAGCGCTACCGTAGAGTACGGGCAAATTCAGGGCACTACGGAGAACTATCAGGAGGTGAATGCGCAGAGCCTTCTGGTAAATGCGCCCGCCAGCTTGCTGGCGCCCAGTGATGTCAATATTCCGTTACCGTTGAAGGGGATCACACCGGCGCAGTTAGGCTTCATTCGCATCCATGATATTCAGCCTGTTAATCAATAAACGTTCTGGCGGAGCGTTTTGTGCGCTCCGCAACATCCTCTGCGCAACTTTTGTTGCCCTTCTGACATTTCCGTAATTTATGACACGGATTGTTAATATTCATGAAAGATAGTACTGTCGCCGCGCCTAAAGTGCGCAAACGTGAACGCAATCGATTACGTAAATGATAGATATGTGAAACAAGACATATTTTTGTGAGCAATGATTTTTATAATAGGCTCCGCAGAAACACGAAATATTTAGAAACGCAAATTGCGTTCTTTTCACTCCCGCAAGGGATTTCAAACAGTGGCATACATATGAAAAAAACTTTACTCGCAGTCAGCGCAGCGCTGGCGCTCACCTCATCTTTTACTGCTAACGCAGCAGAAAATGATCAGCCGCAGTATTTGTCCGACTGGTGGCACCAGAGCGTAAACGTGGTAGGCAGCTACCATACCCGTTTCTCGCCGAAATTGAACAACGACGTCTATCTGGAATATGAAGCATTTGCCAAAAAAGACTGGTTTGATTTCTACGGCTATATCGATATTCCCAAAACCTTTGATTGGGGTAACGGCAACGATAAAGGTATCTGGTCCGACGGTTCTCCGCTGTTCATGGAAATCGAACCGCGTTTCTCGATTGATAAGCTGACCGGCGCAGACCTGAGCTTTGGCCCGTTTAAAGAGTGGTATTTCGCCAACAACTACATCTACGATATGGGCGATAACAAAGCCAGCCGCCAGAGCACATGGTATATGGGTCTGGGGACCGATATCGACACCGGCCTGCCGATGGGTCTGTCGCTGAACGTGTATGCGAAATATCAGTGGCAAAACTACGGCGCGTCCAATGAAAACGAATGGGACGGCTACCGTTTCAAAGTGAAATACTTCGTCCCCATCACCGATCTGTGGGGCGGTAAACTGAGCTATATCGGCTTTACCAACTTTGACTGGGGATCTGATTTAGGCGACGATCCGAACCGTACCAGCAACTCCATCGCTTCCAGCCATATCCTGGCGCTGAACTACGATCACTGGCACTACTCGGTCGTTGCGCGTTACTTCCATAACGGCGGACAGTGGCAGAATGGCGCCAAACTGAACTGGGGCGACGGCGATTTCAGCGCGAAATCTACCGGCTGGGGCGGTTACCTGGTCGTGGGTTACAACTTCTAAACCTGCAAAAAAGCCAGAGGTCGTCCTCTGGCCCGTTTCGGGCGCATGCTGCCATGCGGCGGCGAGTCGCGCCCACTTCACATTACTTCCGGCGATGCCACCAGCCTAAAAACAGACCTGTCGCAATCCCGACCAGCGTTGGTGCCGCCAGATCGTGCCAGATAGTAATGCTCAACTCTGTGAGCGTCATATTGCCGCCTTTGTTGCAATGGCAACGGTTCGCGGCTATCCTCAACTTGTCTGGGGTCAAGTTAGCCCCCGTAATGTTGCCGGTGAATACCGAACAATGTGCGGGGGTTTTCTCTTTCCAGCGACAAGGCCACCGGGGATCAAGCCCCCGCAACATTGCGCCTCACCGGGTTGCCCCGGCTTACCGCTGATTCTACTCTGCTCGCCAGTATCGGCAGGACTTAAAAACAAAAAAATCCCAACCTTGCGATCGGAATTCCAGTGACAATGTATGCGTTACAGGACGTTTGGGGCTGGCGACAAACTCCGGGGCTGAAAAAATGTCAGATTGCATCCGACCTACGAAAACCAATAATTCATTTATATTGCGGATTCCGTTGGGTGGAGTGGAGCGAAGCGTAACCTAACATTCAACAGCACCAACAGCTTTGTCAGCAGTCTGCTTATTTCTTTTTGTTCATCATCGCTTTCAGATCGGCAAACGGGTTATAAGTCGCCTCGCCGACATCTTTTTGCGCATCTTCCCCGGCAATGACCGTCGAACCGTACTGATCGGCTTCGGTATATTTAGAATGCTCATGATCGTGGCAGTAGAGGCACAATAGCTCCCAGTTACTGCCGTCTTCCGGGTTATTGGTGTGGTCATGATCGATATGATGCACCGTCAGCTCACGCAGATTTGAATACACAAACTCACGGGAACAACGTCCGCACACCCACGGAAACAGCTTCAGCGCTTTTTCACGATAGCCGCTTTCCAGGCGCGCGTAGTTTTTTGGGATGATAGCCATAATTAACAGGTACCTGAATAATACAAAGGGTTATGCGCAGTTTCCCGCGAAGCCGGGCTTTTAGCAATGATTCTGTGCAACTTATATATCCAGGTAAGGAAGGCTATTTCAGGCAAACTGATGACCAATCAACCCGTTTTACAAGCGTTGGAGGTATCGCTATCACATCTTACGGCATTTTTTCGTGCTCGACTTTACGCAAAAAATCACGCAAAGAACGGTCGATTGTTTCACGAAATCGCCGGTTAAGCGGAGTAATTTGTAAACAGCGATCGAGGCGAAAACACCGATAGTCTTCCCGTCTCTCACACCAGGCAACCAGTAGCCAGTGCTCTCCCCAGAAAAACAATCCCAGAGGTTGTATATCCCGCGAAGAGAGATGCCCCGCTTCATCACGATAATGTAGCGCCAACACCTGCTGCGCCGAAACAGCCTGATGGATAAGATCAAACGCGCTGCGCGAATGTGGAGATGTACCCAAATCCGGAGCGTAAATCCGTGTCTGCTCCGCTTTACGACGGCTCTCTTCCGGTAAAATAGCCAACACTTTTTCCTGGGCGGATTCAAGCTCGCGCGATAGCGAATCGCCACCCCAGGTTTTCAATAACCGTATAGCCACCATCAGTGCTTCCGATTCACGATGGGTAAGCATCAAGGGCGGCAGATCAAAACCCGCCATTAAACGGTATCCGCTCCCCGCTTCACCTTCGACAGGCACACCGGATAACGACAGATCGCGAATATCGCGATAAATCGTCCGTTCAGAAACCGCAAGCCGCTGTGCCAACAGCGCTGCCGTCGTCAGTCGTCTACCCCGCAAAATTTGCACGATCTGAAACAAACGGTCAGCGCGTCTGGTCATATTGACTCTCTACATTTAGCAAATATCACGCAGGTTGATGTAAACCTATTCGGTTACCTTCGCTGTCAATAAACAACGCGATGGTTCCAATGTCATCTCCGGGAACCATGGGTTCCAGAACACACTTGCCACCGGCAAGGACGACACGTTCAATCGAGGCTAACAAATCGGCGGTATGCAGATAAATAACGACTCCCTGCGCAACTGGAGCGACATCATCCTGCTTTATCAGCGCTCCGCCGGGTCCGGGTTCAGCATACGGGAATACGGCCAGGTCCGCCCCATCCATGGTTTCCCGACGTAACGATATCTGCATCACTTGCTCATAAAAGGCGATTGCACGCGCCATATCAGTAACTGGAATTTCAAACCAGTTAATCAAGTTTTTCATACATCCTCCTGCGAGTGTGGGTAAATTCATGAGGAGTGTATGACAGGGCTCCTGACAGCATACTGTCAGTAATGTTTATCGTCATGGTACATAAATAAAAAATCCCGATCGCATGACCGGGATTCAGATAACACTTAAATACGTGTTTACGGCAGAATGGACGGCTGATCCGCCCCTTCTTTTTCGACTTTCTGCTGCAGCATATGCTCGCGCTTCATACCGAGTTTCAGCGCCAGCGCCGATGCGACATAGATAGAAGATGCCGTACCAATAGAGACACCGATCAGCATCGTCAGCGAGAAGCCTTCCAGTACCGGACCGCCGAAGAGGTACAGCATCAGAATTACCACTAACGTCGTACCGGAGGTAATCAACGTACGGTGTAGCGTCTGGGTCAGCGACACGTTAAAGATTTCGTAAGGCGTCCCGCGACGGATTTTGCGGAAGTTTTCACGAATACGGTCGGAGACCACGATACTGTCGTTCAGCGAGTAACCGATCACCGACATCAACGATGCCACAATGGTCAGGTCAATCTCAATATGGAAAAGCGACAGTATCCCCAGCGTAATGATCACGTCGTGCGCCAGCGCGATGACCACCCCTGCCGCCAGTCGCCACTCAAAGCGGAAACCGACATAAACGAGGATAGAGATCAACGCCACCAGCAGCGCCATGGCGCCGGTTTGCGCCAGATCGGCGCCCACGCTTGGCCCCACGAATTCAATACGCTTCACGGCCGCGTTCTGGTTGGTGGCTTCATTAATGATCGTCACCACTTTGCTACCCAGTACCTGACCGCCGGTTTCACCTTCGGTTGGCGGCATACGCACCATAATGTCGTGACTGCTGCCAAAGTTCTGCAACTGCGGCTCTTCATAGCCCGCTTTTTGCAGCGCTTCGCGCATCACGTCCATTTCAGCCGGTTTTTCCAGCGTGATTTCAATTACCGTACCACCGGTGAAATCCAGCCCCCAGTTAAACCCGCGTACGCCCATAATGACAATGGCCGCGATCAGCAACAGCCCGGAGATGCCGAATGCCCAGAAGTCCCAGCGCATAAAGTCATAGACTTTACGGCCGTGGTTTAGTTGTTCAACAGTGTATTCCTGTGCCACATCGCACTCCTCAGATTGACAGCTTAGTGACGCGCTTGCCGCCATATAGCAGGTTTACGATAGCACGCGTACCGATAATCGCGGTAAACATCGACGTCGCCACACCGATACCGGTCGTAATCGCGAACCCTTTAATTGCCCCGGTACCGACAGCATACAGAATGATGACTTTAATCAGCGTCGTGATGTTCGCATCGAAGATGGAACTGAACGCGCCGGCATAGCCTTCGTTTATCGCCTGCTGTACCGTGCGGCCATTACTCAACTCTTCTTTGATACGTTCGTTAATCAGAACGTTGGCGTCGACCGCCACCGCAAGGGTTAACACGATACCCGCAATCCCCGGCATACTGAGCGTTGCCCCCGGCAACAGCGACATGATACCGACAATCAACACCAGGTTAGCCACTAACGCGCTGGTCGCAATCAGACCAAACTTCTTATAGAAGAAGATCATGAACAGGATGGAGACCACCAGACCGGCCAGACAGGCTTCCAGGCCCTGCTTGATGTTCTGCATACCCAGAGTCGGGCCAATGGTGCGCTCTTCAACGATCTGAATCGGCGCAATCAGGGCACCCGCACGCAGCAACAACGAGAGCTGACGCGCTTCGTTCGGGTTGCTGATACCGGTAATACGGAAGCTGTTACCCAGCCGAGACTGGATGTTGGCAATGTTAATCACCTCTTCCTGTTTCACCAGTACGGCGCGACCGTTAGCGTCTTTCTTACCGCTGTCTTTATACTCCACAAACAGGGTCGCCATCGGTTTGCCGATATTGTCCTTAGTGAAGTTAGACATGATATTGCCGCCTGCGCTATCCAGCGAGATGTTAACCTGCGGTTGGTTATATTCATCCTGGCTGGACGTCGAGTCGGTGATATGGTCGCCGGTGAGGATCACGCGTTTGTACAATACCACCGGCTGACCTTCGCGGGTCTGTTTCACTTCGGAATCGCCCGGTACGCGCCCGGCAGCAGCGGCGGCCTGGTCAACGTTGGTATTCACCAGACGGAATTCCAGCGTCGCGGTCGCGCCGAGAATTTCTTTCGCGCGAGCGGTATCCTGGATACCCGGCAGCTCAACCACAATACGGTCTGCGCCCTGGCGTTGTACGACAGGCTCCGCGACGCCCAGTTGGTTAACACGGTTACGCAGAATATTAATGTTCTGCTGAACGGCGTATTCACGCGCTTCGCTCAGGCGCGCATCGGTCATTACCGCGCGAAGTTGATTGCCGCTCTGGCTGGAAATCACCAGGTCACGATGACGCGGCGTCAGATAGGCGATCGCCTCATCACGCGCTTTGCTGTCACGGAACGTGATGCTCAGCCCATAATTATTTTCTTTACGAACGGTGGTATAAGGAATGCCTTTTTCACGCAGATCGCTGCGCAGGCTATCGATATTTTGTTCCTGGAGTTTACCTAACGCGGTATCCATATCCACTTCCATCAGGAAGTGAACGCCGCCGCGCAGATCAAGACCGAGCTTCATCGGATCGGCGTGAATAGCCGCCAACCAGCGCGGCGTAGCCGGCGCAAGGTTAAGCGCCACGACATATTTATCCCCCAGCACGCTCATCAGCGCTTCACGGGCGCGTAGCTGGGTATCGGTGGTGTCGAAGCGCGCAAGAATAGCGCCCTCTTCCAGTGCCACAGACTTAGCGGGAATTTTTTCTTCTTGTAACGTTTTCTGGACCTGGATCAGCGTTTGCTCACTGGCGGCGACGCCGCGCACGCCAGTGATTTGAACAGCCGGATCCTCACCATACAGGTTGGGAAGTGCGTAAAGCAGGCCGACGATAATCACGACGACCAGCATGATGTACTTCCACAAAGGATAACGGTTTAACACGGCAGTTCCCTTTGGGAAAACGAAATATTACAGCGCCTTCATGGTGCCTTTCGGCAGAACGGCAGCTACGAAGTCACGTTTGATAACCACTTCCGTGGTGTCATTCAGCGCGATGGCAATGTAGCCGGCTTCCGCTACTTTGGTCACTCGACCAACCAGACCGCCATTCGTCAGAACTTCATCACCTTTCGCAATGGAGTCCATCAGCTTTTTGTGCTCTTTGGTGCGCTTCTGCTGCGGGCGCAGGATCATGAAATAGAAAATCAGACCAAACACCACCAGCATTAAAATCAGAGACATCGGGCTGCCCTGCGCCGGAGCACCTGTTGCCGCTACCGCATCAGAAATAAAAAAGCTCATTCAAATTCCCTCATTATTAAAATTAATCAACGTTCAAAGGTGGAACGGGTCGCCCCTGACGTTGGTAAAACTCGGTTACGAAGCTCTCTAATTTACCCTCTTCAATAGCCTTGCGTAAACCCGCCATCAAACGCTGGTAGTAACGCAAGTTATGAATGGTATTGAGACGCGCACCTAATATTTCGTTGCAACGGTCGAGATGATGCAAGTAAGCGCGTGAATAATTGCGACAGGTGTAGCAATCGCACTCGGCGTCAAGCGGGCTGATGTCGCTTTTATGCTTTGCATTACGAATCTTCACCACGCCGTCGGTCACAAACAGATGACCATTACGGGCATTTCGCGTTGGCATGACACAGTCAAACATATCAATACCGCGACGCACCCCTTCCACCAGATCTTCCGGTTTACCCACGCCCATCAGGTAACGCGGTTTGTCAGCCGGGATCTGCGGGCAAACGTGCTCCAGAATGCGGTGCATATCTGCTTTCGGCTCACCGACAGCCAAACCGCCGACAGCGTAGCCATCAAAGCCAATCTCTACCAGACCTTTCACCGAGATATCGCGTAAATCTTCGTAAACGCTGCCCTGAATGATGCCAAAAAGCGCATTCTTATTGCCAAGGCTATCAAAACGGTCGCGGCTACGCTTCGCCCAACGCAACGACATCTCCATCGAGCGTTTAGCATAGTCCCAGTCTGCCGGGTACGGCGTACATTCATCAAAGATCATCACGATATCGGAACCGAGATCGTACTGGATCTCCATCGACTTTTCCGGATCGAGGAAAATCGGATCGCCGTTGATCGGGTTACGGAAGTGCACGCCTTGCTCGGTAATCTTACGAATATCGCCGAGGCTGAAGACCTGGAAGCCGCCGGAATCGGTGAGAATCGGCCCTTTCCACTGCATGAAATCGTGCAGGTCGCCGTGCAGCTTCATGATTTCCTGACCCGGGCGCAGCCACAGGTGGAAAGTGTTGCCGAGAATAATCTGCGCGCCGGTCGCTTCCACTTCTTCCGGCGTCATGCCTTTTACCGTACCGTAAGTACCCACAGGCATAAAAGCAGGCGTTTCCACTACGCCACGATCAAACACCAGACGACCGCGACGCGCGCGACCATCGGTGGTATCTAACTCAAATTTCATTATCACTCCTGCGTCAGAAAAACAGTCCGACGTTTAACGACTCGCTACGGAATGATTCCATAGCTAATAAATTCCCGAAGGCGTCATCGGCGCAGCCAGTTTGGAGTCGGCCAGCGCACAACCACCGGAGCGTACACGCAGTACGTGAGGATGGCGAGCACTGCCCGGCGTCAAAATGGCAAGTGAGATAGCCTTCTTACGGACGCTCAGAAATAGCCTGCGGATTGCACGTGATAAACATCGCGTCCCCGTAGCTAAAAAAGCGATATTTTTGTTCTACCGCAGTCTTATAGGCATTCATGGTGTGTTGATAACCGGCAAATGCGGAAACCAGCATAATCAACGTCGATTCCGGCAGATGGAAGTTGGTGATCAGCGCATCAATCACTTTGTATTGATAACCTGGATAAATAAAGATTTGCGTATCGCCGAAGAATGGCTCTATCAAATCGCTTTTTGCCGCCTGCGCCGCGCTCTCCAGTGAGCGTACCGAGGTCGTGCCGACGGCGATAACCCGGTTGCCGCGCGCTTTCGCCGCCAGCACCGCGTCGACCACCTCTTGCGGCACCTCAGCATATTCGGAGTGCATGATGTGATCTTCAATGGTATCGACACGCACTGGCTGGAAAGTGCCCGCGCCGACGTGTAGCGTAACAAACGCCATTTCGACACCTTTCTCACGAAGCGCCGCCAGCAGCGGCTCATCAAAGTGCAGCCCCGCGGTCGGCGCGGCGACGGCGCCCGGTTTTTCACTGTAAACCGTCTGATACAGTTCGCGGTCGGCGTCCTCGTCCGGACGGTCGATATACGGCGGCAACGGCATATGGCCGATGGCGTTGAGAATATCCAGCACCGGACGCGGGTCATTAAACTCAACTTCAAACAGAGCGCCGTGACGCGCGGTCATGGTCGCGTGAATACTTTCGTCATCGCCCAGTAGCAGTTCCGTGCCCGGTTTTGGCGCTTTAGAAGCGCGAATATGCGCCAGGATGCGTTTATCATCGAGCATACGTTCGACCAGCACTTCTATCTTGCCGCCGCTGGCTTTACGGCCAAACAGGCGCGCCGGGATCACGCGGGTATTATTGAAGACCAGCAAATCGCCAGGGTTGAGCTTATCGAGCAGATCGGTGAAAGTACCGTGCGTCAGCGCGCCCGTCGGCCCCTCTAATGACAGCAAACGGCAGCGACTGCGTTCCGGCTGTGGGTAGTGGGCAATCAAGGATTCGGGTAGTTCAAAGGAAAAATCGGTAACGCGCATGACTCTGACTCAGACTAAAATAAGAGGCGGGTAGTCTAGTGCCGGGGCGTTCCCGCTGCAACCGTTACCCGCTTTTTGGACAGAGAATCAATAATGAATTTTCTTGCTCACCTGCATCTGGCGCACCTTGCCGACAGCTCGCTTTCCGGTAATCTGCTGGCCGATTTTGTCCGCGGTAACCCGGCAACGCATTATCCTCCTGACGTGGTAGAGGGTATTTATATGCATCGGCGTATTGACGTCATGACCGACAACCTGCCGGAAGTTCGTGAGGCGCGAGAGTGGTTCCGCCATGAAACGCGGCGCGTGGCGCCCATTACGCTGGACGTCATGTGGGATCATTTTTTATCGCGCCACTGGACGCAAATCTCTCCCGATTTTCCACTTCAGGCGTTTGTCGGCTACGCCCATGCGCAGGTCGCGACGATTCTGCCCGACTCCCCGCCGCGCTTTGTCAACCTGAATGATTATCTTTGGTCAGAAAAATGGTTAGAGCGGTATCGCGATATGGATTTCATTCAAAACGTGCTGAATGGCATGGCGAATCGCCGTCCCCGGCTGGATGCCTTGCGTGATTCCTGGTACGATCTGGACGCGCACTACGACGCGTTAGAAGAGCGCTTCTGGTATTTTTATCCGCGTATGATGGCACAGGCCGCCCGCAAAGCGCTGTGACGGCCTGATAGCGAGGGCGTGCGTCAGATCCGCCGTTGGCAGAAAGATCGTTCGCTGTCATAAAGGAGTCATCATTACGATTTATAATGACCCGATCGATAGGCAAAAGCTGTCTCATTGATTGTCAAGACCGCATTGTTTTGTCGCTTCGCCCTCCCTATACTGCCCGCGTTGCGTTCTAAAACCCTTAATATTGCAGGAGAATTATTATGGTACTGGTTACTCGTCAGGCCCCGGATTTCACCGCTGCGGCGGTACTGGGTAGCGGTGAGATTGTTGATAAATTCAACTTCAAACAGCACACCAATGGTAAAACGACCGTTCTGTTCTTCTGGCCGATGGACTTCACTTTTGTTTGCCCGTCTGAGCTGATCGCCTTCGATAAACGTTATGAAGAATTCCAGAAGCGCGGCGTTGAAGTGGTCGGCGTTTCTTTCGACTCTGAGTTCGTCCACAACGCATGGCGTAACACCCCTGTCGATAAAGGCGGCATTGGCCCGGTGAAATACGCAATGGTCGCTGACGTGAAGCGTGAAATTCAGAAAGCTTACGGTATCGAACATCCGGACGAAGGCGTTGCGCTGCGCGGCTCTTTCCTGATTGACGCAAACGGTATTGTTCGCCACCAGGTCGTAAACGATCTGCCGCTGGGTCGTAACATCGACGAAATGCTGCGTATGGTCGACGCGCTGCAGTTCCACGAAGAGCACGGCGATGTCTGCCCGGCGCAGTGGGAAAAAGGCAAAGAAGGCATGAACGCCTCTCCGGACGGCGTGGCTAAATACCTGGCTGAGAATATTTCCAGCCTGTAAGTCAGTGCATTGATAAAAGGCTCGCGAATGCGAGCCTTTTTTATGCGTGAGGTATTATGAACCACCTCGCCTCAACGATTCATCCATACCGTCGCGGAAATCGCGGGTAAACTAAGTCTTCCCTCGCGGATGTCACCGCTTCCCGTTTTACATTGCCATCCGGCCACGTTCAGCAACGGCAACGCTTCCAGCGCCACTTCACAGGCCTCGCCCCGGTTAATCGCCACCAGCGCCCGCTGCTGCTGATAAACTCGCACGAATACCACTACGTCACCTTCGGCATACAGCGCCTGGCATCCGCCACGACGCAGCGCCAGACTGCTCTGGCGCAGTTTCGCCATACGCTGGTACAGCGCCAGCAAGTTGCCGTCCTGCTTGCGTTCATCCCATGGGAACGGTTTGCGGCACATGGGGTCATTTGCGCCGTCCACGCCGACTTCATCGCCGTAATAAATACATGGCACGCCGGGCCAGGTAAACAGCCAGACCACCGCCAGCGGCAGGCGCGCCGCGTCTTTACCCAGCAGGGTTTTAAAGCGCGCAGTATCATGGCTGTCGAGTTGATTAAACATGCGCAGTTGCTGCTGGTGCGATAATCCGGCGCGGTAGTTATCCATCCACGCGATACAGGTCCGGGCATCAATATGCTGTGGTTCGTAAGCGATATCAGTATTGGCGAGAAATCCCCACAGCGGGAAGGTGAAGCCGCGATAATTCATGGCGGCATCTTCCGCATCGGCCTGTAGCCACTGCCGCGCATCGCTGAAATGTTCCCCCACAATATAGGCTTCAGGCTGCGCCTCTTTTGCCGCCCGGGTAATGCCGGCGACGTGCTGCAAATTGTGGCGCGCCCCGCCCGCCTCGCCCAGCATATGTACGACATCCAGCCGCCAGCCGTCCATATTCCACGGTGCCTTTAGCCAGTGACGAACGATACTGTCCTCACCGCGATAGATCTCATCCACCAGCGTTTCTGATTGATAATCGAGTTTCGGCAGGCTCGGATAACCCAGCCAGTCCAGCGCCACGCCTTGTGGTGAAAAGGAGTACCAGTCGCGCCACGGCGAGTCCGGGTGATGGCACGCGCCGCCAGTGCTGCGGTTATGCCTGTCAAACCACGCATGCGAGTCGCCGCTATGGTTAAACACGCCATCCAGCACCAGCCTCATGCCCTGTGCTTGCGTTTCACGCCGCAGGCGTAGCAGCGCCCGATCGCCGCCAAATTGCGGATCGACATGGCGATAATCTT
The DNA here is from genome assembly GCF_039650795.1 of Salmonella sp. K21076. NCBI lineage: Bacteria > Pseudomonadati > Pseudomonadota > Gammaproteobacteria > Enterobacterales > Enterobacteriaceae > Salmonella > Salmonella sp. K21076. The sequence goes on along the minus strand of NZ_JBCLYA010000046.1, from coordinate 2,313 downwards.
CCGTGTCGTACTTATGGACGCTCGGCGCGGTAAATACCGGATTCAGATATAGCGCTGTGACGCCCAGTTTTTTCAGATACGGCAGCTTCTCACAAATGCCATTCAGACAGCCGCCGTAAAAGGTGGAACCGCCCGCCTGGGGGGTTAAAGGATCGTCCCAGTCGCGCAGCACAATCTCCTGACCCGCGGCATGATGGTAATACACTCGGTCCTGATCGGCTTCACGCGTCGCGCTGCGGGCAAAACGATCCGGGAAGATCTGATAAAAAATTTGATCGGCGACCCACTGCGGGCCGCTATCCGGCACATCAACCGCAAATTGTTCCAGACGCGCGGGTGGAAAGCAGCTAAATCCCTGCGGCGTAAACCATCGCTGGCGGTCATGCCAAAGCAATTTAAAGCTGTAACGGCGACGGGGCTGTCCTAACGCGATATTGAGCGTCGCTCGCCACGCCGTCACGCCCGGCTGCGGCTGGCGGCGCTGTTTGCGCATCGCCAGTGAGATTTCTTCGTTATCGAATTCTGAGCGCAACGTCACGCGAGACGGCGGATTTTCTCCGCTCAGCCACAGCGTAATGGTTAATTTATCGTTATGTTGCTTAACAAACGGGGCAACCGGTAAGTGCCAGGCATTCAACATCTCGTATCCCCTCTACTAAAAATGGGGCCACCTTGCCACAGAGATTTAAAGGATAACTCATCATCCGGGGGTTTATTAGGGGAGGAGACTCCAGGAGGAGAAACGGCTCCGCTTATCCGGCCTGCCGTTGCCTGCAGACCGGATAAGGCAGAGAAAAACGACTACGCCTGCGCCAATTGACGGTCGCGACGGCGTTTAAATATCCAGCCAATCAACAGCAGAACTATCCAGGCGAAGCCCACATACAGTGAGATGCGGGTATTCGGATGGTAGCCGATAAGCGCAATAATGAAGACCAGGAAAATCAGACCCGCTATCGTCGTTACGACACCGCCCGGCACCTTAAACTTCAGCGCTTTTACCTCTTCCGGCGGTAAACGACGACGGAAGGCGATTTGCGACAGCAGGATCATAATCCATACCCATACCGTCGCAAACGTCACCAGCGAGGCAATCACCAGGAAGACGTTTTCCGGCATGATGTAGTTCAGGTAAACCGCAAACAGCAGCGCAATCGTCATCACCAGCACAGTGACCCACGGAATACCACGGCGTGACGTTTTGGCAAAGACTTTCGGCGCGCTCCCCTGCTCCGCCATACCATGCAGCATACGGCCTACGCCAAACACATCGGAGTTGATAGCGGAAAGCGAGGCGGTCAATACCACAAAGTTCAGAATGCTGGCGGCAAAGGTAATCCCCATATGCTGGAACGTCAGCACAAATGGGCTGCCGTTTGTGCCGACCTGATTCCACGGATAGATAGACATAATGACGAACAGCGTGCCGACATAAAATACCAGGATACGCATCGGTACTGAGTTAATGGCGCGCGGAATGGATTTCTCCGGGTCTTTCGCTTCCCCGGCGGTGATACCGATAATCTCAATCCCGCCGTAAGCGAACATCACCATTTGCAGCGACATGATCATTCCCAGCCAGCCATTGCTGAAGAAGCCGCCGTTGCTCCACAGGTTATGAATGCCAGTCGGCTGCCCGCCGTTGCCAATTCCCCACACAATGATGCCGATACCCGCGACAATCATGATAATAATGGTGGCGACTTTGAAGAAGGAGAACCAAAACTCCAGCTCGCCGAACATCTTGACGCTCATCAGGTTGATGGCGCAAATGATCAGCACCACGCTAAGCACCCAAATCCAGTGCGGCACGGCGGGGAACCAGACCCCCATGTAAATGCCGAACGCGGTCACGTCAGCAATGGCGACGATCAGGATCTCAAAACAGTAGGTCCAGCCGGTAATGTAGCCCGCAAGCGGGCCGAGGTTTTCCTGCGCATAGCGCGAAAATGAGCTGGCGGCAGGGTTGTGAACGGACATTTCCCCCAATGCGCGCATAATGATATATGCCGCGACCCCGCCAATAATATAGGCCAACAGCACGCTCGGCCCCGCCATTTTGATGGCGTCCGCCGAGCCGTAAAACAGGCCGGTGCCGATTGCCGAACCTAATGCCATAAAGCGAATGTGCCGGGTGCTCAGCCCACGCTTTAGCTTATTATTGCTTTCCATCAATTTCTGACCTATCAACACAATAATAAATATCCTCCGGCATAGCCGGAGGTTTTTCTGATGCGCCTGTAAGGCTCTCTTACCAGCCGCGCCCTAACAGGCGCATACGATCTGACATTTGCATCAAACTTCGTTACTTAC